>CATJPU010000156.1 GCA_949742505.1 uncultured Lachnospiraceae bacterium
AGCGTATCCGTATTCAGATTAATATCCGCATACTTAAATTCTTTGTCATATTCCGCGGTCCCGTCGTCCGCAAAAAGAGAGCCTTCCGCATACTGCGGATTAATTTCTAATCCTATCGCTTTTCCGCAGGTGAATCCTCCTGTATACTTCGGGGTTCCCCCGCTTTCATCCAACCTTGCAATTGTCGGTTTTACCAGCCCAATAAATGCCATAATCTTATTCCTCCATTTCTTCCTCAATTGAACATTCAAATACAATGTGACGCTTTTTCTCTTCTATCAGCACTGTAACCTCTGGATACGTAAAGCCCTGCTTAAACAGCGCTTTACGTATCCGGTTCTTTATCCTTATGAAATTTTCTTCTACTGGTAGGAAAAAGTGTACCTGCACATCCGCCTTTACAACTTCCGGGGAATCATCCGCAAAGACAATTCCTCTTTCATCTGCATAATTATATACAAAATACCTCTCTTCTTCTCCTGTATAGATATCCGGCTCATACGGGAAGCCGAAACCTTTTACAGCTTCAATAATTTTCTCAAACTCTGTCATGTTCTACGTCTCCCTGTCAAATACTTCCTGCATCTTATCCAGAACTTTTCCTTCTGCATCGTTCACCGCGGGAGTAAGAACCGGAGTCGCCGCCTGCTTTCCGTCAACGCCGAACTCTAACGCCGCCATTTTCTCCATGTTCCTGACTCCCTTTTTGTCTTTCCCAGTTGGACGGACGCTGATATAATACCCCCTCTGATTTCTCATTGCCTTGCTTTTTTTAATAGACGCTGCCATGTCTCCGGTATCTTTATGACTGGCAGCCCTCTTAACGACGGATTCCTTTAGAATTGGAACGGCTTCTTCCAGCATGATCGGGGCAATCCTCTCTGCATCCAGCATATTCAGATCCTTCATCAGATCGTCAATTCCTTCCAGCTCAAACCGCGCCATATGCCCTCCTTTCGCAGGTCAGAATCATCAGCATAGATTTATCCTTCCTGTAAGTTCTTTTTACCTCATACAAGGCCCCGTTCGATTCATCCAGAAGGTATTCTTCCCCATGGTAGTTACATTCCATGATTTCAACATTCTGGTCTGCCGTATACCCTTTCTGTGCAGCCAGAAGCTCATCATTTCTTGTAGCATCTGTGAAGTTTGCCGGAATACTCTCCGTATACGTCCCGCTTTCCTTTACAAATCCCTCTCTGTCCTTCTGCCTGCTTCCTTTCTTCTGCAGCCTGACACTTCTATTCCACACTATGTACCTCCCTCCTCCAGACTTAAACGAAATACTTTATCTCTGTATAATTTCAGATATTTCTCTGTGTCCGTCCTGTCGTTCCCAATATAAGCCTTCACATACAGGGTTACTGCCATTAACGTTCCGGCATGTTCCTCTGATTCAGCAATCTTCTTCGCCACTCCTGACGCCATCATATCGGCCCTGCAGTCCTCAATATACATCTCGATATCCCTGTCATATACCTGCACAGACGCCGCAATACCGCATCTTTCTTTCACCAGCTCCAGCATATCCGCCTCCTGTATCAGTTTCTCTTATGAAGCCGCAGTTCCCGTTACCGACGCATCGTCAATCGTAAGCTCTCCATTCACAAAGGCCTTTTCATCCTTTACCCGGCAGTCTTCTCTCTCAATGGCCCGGAATAACGTCAAATCTTCCTCAAATGCATTCAGTTCTCCTGCCATTGCGATGTTCGATGAAACAATTGTCAGATGCTTCCTGTCAAAGAACTTAATTCCTTCTTTCAAATCACCGATAATCATCGGGATTTTCCGTTTCTTTGCAGTAGATACGTCGGAAGGAAGCTCCTGATTCGGAATAACCTCTACCGGAACAATTGTCGCTCCTGCGCAAAGCCTTAACTTCATCGGGTCCGCAGGATTTGGCTGTAAGAGATATTTCCCATCTGCATCTTTGAGCGTATCCAGATACTGAAGTCCATCGTCATTCGTCACAATCTTTGACGTCTGTTTGAACGCAGAACCCAGCGTAACATTTAAAGTTTTTTTGATATCGTCCAGCCCTTTCAGCTCTGTTTTGTTTTTTGAGTTAATTACAGACCGGATAATATTATTTCTTGTCACTCTGGATTCGTCGCCAATCCACGTTACCAGAACAGAGGTAATATTCGCGTCGGAATCCTCAAACAGCTCATTTGTCACCGGGAAATATCCGGCGTACTTTTCAATCTCATAGTCCATGCGCTCAAACTGCGGAGTCGCTTTCTTTCCAATCTTTCCTCCTTCTCCCACCTTAACAAATCCAGTCTGCTGCGTCCTCTTTTTAAAGGTTCTTGAACCCTTGTTTGTTGTTACGGCTTCCACATCTACCAGATGAATCAGCGACGCTTTCGCTTCCCGTCTCTCGTTAATTCTTGTCTGAATGTCTTCCGGGACCGTATAGCCTCCGTCTGTGCTGCTTCCTTCGCTCATATCATTAGACACAAAAAATCCTCTTCTGGCCGCATTTGCAAATTCATGTACAGAATCTTTTTGGTTCCCTGGCTCCTCACTTTCTATTCCCCCTGAATCTGCGGTTCTGGCTCTGCCTGCCGCCGCCTGATTCCTCATCTGCTCCAGACCTTCGTCATCCAGATCTTTCAGCAAATCGAATTTATTCTGCAATTTTACCAGCTCTTCTTTTTCCGCCTTTGCTTCTTCCATTTTCTCTGCTTCTACAAGATTCCTGATTGACAGTTTCTTCTCATTGATTGCATCCAGCAATTCTAAT
>CATJPU010000157.1 GCA_949742505.1 uncultured Lachnospiraceae bacterium
ATGGATGCGATTGCGGCCTGCGTAGTAGGCGGCGTGTCTTTCACCGGTGGTATCGGTAAAATTTCCGGCGTGGTGGTTGGCGTATTTATTTTTACCGCGCTGACCTACTCTTTGACAATACTGGGTATCGACACCAATCTGCAGTTTGTATTCTCGGGAATTATTATTCTGGTGGCAGTAACCCTTGACTGTCTGAAATATGTTCAGAAAAAATAATTGTATAATACGATTTGCAGAGGGAAGACTAACAAAAAGTATCAGGACAGCTTGTCCGGATTATTATAGAAAAATAGTTTAGGGCATAAAAAGAGTCAGACATAGTTCTGGCTCTTTTTCCTGCTCTTTGCTATAATATGGTTGATAGAAATGTGAAAATACGGGGGAGGAATAATGGATAAGTATACGGTGCTTTTGGTAGATGATGAAGAAGAAGTAATTCAGGTCATTATGAAAAAGCTGGACTGGGAGAAACTGGGATTTACAGTGGTGGGGTATGCTTGTAACGGAGTGAAGGCGCTGGAATTGGTAGAAGAGTATCAGCCGGATGTTGTTATGACGGATATTAAGATGCCGTATATGAACGGTATGCAGTTATCCAGCCGGATTAAGACAGAGTTTCCTACAACAAAGATACTGATTTTTACAGGTTTTGATGAATTTGAGTATGCAAAGGAGGCTGTTCATTTAGAGGTGGAAGAGTATATTCTGAAACCGGTAAATTCTCTGGAGCTGACTAACGTATTTACGCAGTTAAAGAATAAATTGGATTTGGAGATTAGTGAAAAAAGGAACGTAGAGACACTTCAGAAATATTATTTGGAATCGCTGCCGCTTCTTCGGGCAAATTTTTACTCCATGCTGATGGAAGGAAGAATCCGCGAGGAAGAAATGCCGAGATATTTAACGGATTATCAGTTATCCTTTCAGGGGCCGTATTTCTGCTGTATAGTGATACACACATCGTCCAGTCAGGTGCCGGAGGGAATGAATCCCTTGCTTTTAGTTACTTCTGTTCAGAAGCAGGCGGAAGAACACTTGGGCGAGAAATGGCAGGCGAAAGCATTTCCTTATCTTGAAAACATTGTTTTAATTGCACAGTTGGGGTGTGAGAGTGAGATAACAGAATTGACGGATGACTGCGATAGATTTTGTAAGTATGCCCGCCATATTATTGGCGCGGTGGTTACGATAGGAATCGGACAGGTGTGTGTGAATGTTGCAGGATTGTCCCAGTCGTACAACAGTGCGAGAGCGGCTGTATCATACAGGGTGATTTATGGTGTGTCAAGGGCAATTAACGTAAAGGAAACGATTCCTCAGGAAGTAAGAGGGCCCAGTTCTGCGGACGACGCCCGATTGTCTTATCTGTTTAAGATGATTCGGCTGGGTTCAGAGGAGGACGTTAAGGATGCAGTGGCCGGGTATCTTTATCAGGCAGCGTTTCACGAGAGAACTTTGAAGCAGTACCATGTTGATATTATGGAGCTTATCAGCGCTTTGTACCGGTTTGCAGTGAATCAGGAGATTGCAGCAGAAGCGTTTCCGGAAAATATGAAAGTGCTGTATGCCAGCCTTCTGGATATGGATGGGGCAGCGCTTCAAAAGTGGCTTACGGATACCAGCCTTTCGTTTCGCAAAGAACTGCTTGACGCCAGAAATCAGTCCACAAGATCTTTTGTCTCAAAAGCAAAGGAATATGTTTATAATAATTATACCGACGAGGCGCTTTCTCTGGACGGAGTGTGTCGGTTTCTGGGGGTATCCAATTCTTACTTTTCGACTGTCTTTAAAAAGAAGACAGGGAATTCCTTTATCGGGTATCTGACTGATTATCGTATGGATCAGGCGTCCCGCTTACTGATTGAAACGAATGATAAAAGCTATATAATAGCAAGACAGGTAGGATATACAGACCCGAATTATTTCAGTTATGTATTCAAGAGACGGTTTGGCGTATCTCCGTCCAGGTACAGAACGGAACATACAAGAGGGGAAAGCGGCAGTGAAATATAAGCATTTTGTACAGAAGTTTTTGGATTATTTTAAGAATATTAAGCCGAGAGGAATGCAGTCAACGATTATGCTGGTGTTTTCCGGTATATCGGTTGCGGTTATGATGATTCTGGGAATTATGATGTACCTGCGGGTTTCGGCGGCGTCCAGGGAAGAGATGATAGGAAGTACGGAAAAACTGATGGAACAAACCGGAGAGAATATGGAAGATTATCTGGTGAGTATGCGTCAGATATCGGATGCTGTTTATTATAATGTGATAAAAGAGAATGATTTTTCAGACCAGGATAATGATATCCAGCAGGGAATGAAACGAATCTATGAGGCGAATAGAAGCAATCTGCGGAGTATTGCGATTTATAATAATTACGGGAGCCTGATGGGGGCAGAACCGGTGGTGCTGCAGAAAGAGGACCCTAATGTAACCAGACAGGATTGGTATAAACAGGCTAAGGCGGAGATGGAGAATATGCATTTTTCTACTCCCCATATTCAGAATCTCTTTGACGATGCATTCCGTTATTACTGGGTGATATCCTTAAGCCGGGCGGTGGAGCTGACGGATAACGGGGTTCCGCAGGCGGGGGTTCTCCTGGTAGATATGGATTATTCCAGTATTTCCCGGATGATGAAACAAATCAATGCAAAGACAAGCGGTCAGTATTATTATCTGTGTGACGGAAGCGGGGAAATCATTTATCACACCAAACAGATGCAGATTAATAAGGGAATTTGCAGTGAAAACAGTAAGAAAGCAGCATCATATAAAGATGGGGTTTACGATGAATTTGACGGAGGGGAACACCGTAAGGTGATTGTGAATACCATCAGTTATACTGGGTGGAAATTGGTAGGAGTGATTCCCAATTCTGTATTTACCCATGGGATGTTTGATATCCGGTATTTTATCGTGCTGCTTATTCTGCTGATGGCGATGATGCTTGGAGTGGTAAACAGGGTGGTCTCTGTCAGAATAGCCAGTCCTATATTAAAATTAAATGATTCAGTATTGGAATATGAAACAGGTACGAAGCCGGAGATCTACATTGGAGGTTCTATGGAAATCCGGCATCTCGGGGATTCCATACAACGCTCTTATGAGCAGATTGATATGCTGATGCACAAAATTGTACTGGAGCAGACAGAACGGAGAAAGAGCGAACTGGAGGCCCTGCAGAGCCAGATTAATCCTCATTTTTTATACAACGCGCTGGATTCCATTACATGGATGATTGAAGGAGAACGCAACGACGAGGCGGTGTTTATGATTTCCCAATTGGCGAAGCTTTTCCGAATCAGCCTCTCCAAAGGGCGCACTGTTATTCCGGTCAGCGACGAGCTGCAGCATGTGCAAAGTTATATGAATATTCAGAAGGTCCGGTATAAGAATAGTTTTTCTTTCGTGCTGGATGTGGACCCGGCAGTCTATTCTTTCTGTACCGTTAAATTAATCTTACAGCCTATTCTTGAGAACGCAATCAATTACGGCGTCGGCGGCATGGATGAGGACGACGGCGGAGAGATTAGAGTGACGGGAAGAGAACAGGATGGGAAGGTTCTTCTTTTGGTAGAGGACAATGGACTGGGAATGTCTGAAGAGGAGGTAGCGTTTCTTTTAACAGACAATAACCGGATTCATAAGCATGGCTCAGGAGTTGGCCTTGTGAATGTAAACAACCGGATTCAGCTCCTTTTTGGAAAGGAATACGGCCTTTCCGTTACAAGTGAGCCGGATGAAGGAACGGTAGTAACAGTTAGTCTTCCGGCGGTTCCTTATACAGAGGAGAATAGGAAGACGGTGGAAGCGGGACTTCCCTTTGGCGGGGAGACACTGTCTGATATAGAGAAAAGGATTTGAGAAAAAGATATTGGGTGAGAAAAGATAGGGAAAGGGAGAGATGAAAAGTAATAAGAACGCATTTATTCTAACGGAAGCAGTTCTGGCGGTAATGGTTATCATAACGGCGTTTGCTATGCTTTGGGGCAGAGATGGAGAAAGCCGGGGAAAGGTTTCTGTGATTGTTCAGGATTCAGATGATAACAGATGGGCGGCGTTCAAATACGGGTTAAAGATGGCGGCGCAGGATGAAGAGATAGAACTGTTTGTAGTTAGTACAGGAGGAACGCTTACGACGGAAGAAGAAAAGGAAATCGCCGAACATGAAATTGTAAATGGAGCAGACGTGGTGATTATGCAGCCAGTTCCTGAAGATGGGGCGGCGGAGATGTTGGAAAAGCTGGGGAAGAAAATTCCTGTTATATTAATCGAATATCCGCCGGCTGGTGAAGAACAGTTATCGGACATTCCGATTGTTCAGCCGGATAATTACGCATTGGGGCAGGAATTAGCAAAAGAACTATTAAACGACTATAATGGGAAAGTGAAAGGGAAGACTCTGGGGATTGTCTCAGAACATGGAAGTTCGGAAGCTATTGCTAAGAGAAGAGAAGGCGCTGTGTCGGTTTTGAAGGACAAAGGAGTGAAACTGATTTGGGAAGTTTCTGAACCGCCGCAGAAGGAAGAGGAGACGGTTTTGGAAAGGAAATCAAAGGTGGATTTCGTAATTGCTTTGGATGATTACAGTCTGGTACTGGCCGGTCAAACTGCCGCAGCTAATAATCTGCATGGAGCGCTGGTGTACGGAATCGGGAATTCCATGGAAGCGGTATATTGTCTGGATACGGACTCAGTTCAGTGCTTATTGGTACCGGATGATTTTGATATGGGGTATCAGAGCGTGACTGAAGCAGCGGAAGGATTTGGCTATATGAGAGGAAAAGCAGAGAACCGGACAGTTTCCTTTACAGTGATGCGGAGAGAAAATCTGTTCTCAAAGGAGAATCAGGAAATTCTATTTACCATGAGCCAATAGCGGAAATTTTACAAAAGTGCAATGATATTTATGAAAATATCCTGAGATGGGATAGGGTGGAGTTATTATGGAAATGAAAAAAATATTGGCGGCAGGAATTGTCTGCTGTATGGGAATACAGCTTTTTTGTGCCTGCGGAAAGGAAGAGCCTTATGAAGAAGATAAGGTATATGTAGGAGTGACATATTATGAACAGAGCGACACATTTCTTAGTCAGATGATTGATTGTCTGAAAGATGAGTTTCAGAATTATGAAGAAGAAGGCTATGAGACTACCATAATGATTCGCGGCGCGGGCGGTTCCCAACGTACCCAGAATGATCAGGTGAGAGAACTGATTGACGCAGGCTGTAATATTCTTTGCGTGAATCTGGTAGACCGGGCGGATCCGTCAGAAATTATTGATTTGGCCAGAGAAAACGATGTGCCGATTATTTTCTTTAATCGGGAACCGGTTGAGGAAGACATGATGCAGTGGGATAAGCTATATTATGTGGGAGCGATTGCAGCCCAGTCCGGTATCTTACAGGGAGAGATGGCTACCAATCTGATACAGTCGGATTCCGGGACAGACCGGAATAAGGATGGAAAGATTCAATATGTGGTGTTAGAAGGGGAAGCGGGACATCAGGATGCGATTATTCGTACTGAAAATGCGGTAGATACCCTGAAAAGTCATGGGATTGAAATTGAAAAGCTGAGTTATGGAATCGCGAATTGGAACCGGGCGCAGGCACAGAACCAGATGTTACAGATGATTAGCCAGCACCAGAACAAAATTGAACTTGTTCTGGCAAATAATGATGATATGGCTCTGGGAGCTTTGGATGCTTATGAGAAGTTGAATTATACAGAGTCTGCCCTTCCGGTTTTCTTAGGAATTGACGGAACAGACGTGGGACTGGAAGCAGTCAGAGACCAGAGGCTTGCCGGGACGGTATACAATGACAAAGAAGGACAGGCGGCGGCAATGGCAAAGCTGGCGATTGCGCTTGTAACCGGACAGGGAATGGAGGAAATCAAATTTCGGAATGAGCGTTATATTTATCTGCCCTATTTTAAGGTGACTAGGGAGATGGCAGAGAGATTTCTTGAGCGAAAGAGCTGGCAGTAGTCATAGAAAGTAAAAAGAAATGAGGCCGGAAGAAATGAAGCATATTTTTTAGGTTCTTACAGGAGATACTGCATGTATATAGGAAATATCTATAAGTGTGTCTGTATATCAAAATAACTGATTGGAAATTTCGATAAAAGAGCGGTATAATGAACTCAACAAATGATTGACATGGCTGAATAAGCTAGTTCCCTAATAAAGAAACCTTTCAAGACCGCCTGCTTGAAAGGCTTTTTTATTATATTAAGGAAATTTTGTTCTGTAACACTTATACATTTTCTATTTGATTACACCGTCCAGATAACATTCCAGAGAACGGCGCATATTTTTCTCAAAATCTGCTTCGCCATTTTTCAGGCTCCACTCAAATACATTTCCGATTACAATCATACGAATATCGGTGCTCACATCGTCTAACGGATGTTTAAGCGCAATAATGCCGGCGTCCATTGCCTTTTGAAGATAATTGTGGACCGTTACAATCGGGTAAGGACGATCTGCCCAGATATCAGGATTCAGCGACTGATTCTTAGGCGTATAATAATTAGAGATAAATTCCAAACCTAGTTCCCGGCAGTAATGAATATAATTTAAGTAGACATGGATAATCGTTATCTTAGCCTCATCCGCGTTAGAAGGCAAATCCAGCAGGTCAGGATTGATACTGGGCTGTTCTTCAATATAGTAAGACAACAAGTCGTCCTTTGTCTTGAAATGATGATAAAAGCTGCCGTTGGATACGCCCGCTTCCTCACAGATATTTTTAATGGACAGGGCCTCATAGCCCTTTTGCTGTAGGATTGTTTTGGCTGCGCGGAAAATGCGTCCTTTCGTTTCCTTTGATTTTAATTGTTGTTTGGATAATTCCTGTAGTTCTGGCATGGCTGAATGCTATCTCCTTCGTTGTCATATATAATTGCCTGCTTAGTATATCATAATATCCGCCAAGATTCAAGAAAACAGAGCAGACTCGGTTAACTTCGGGCGGAGGACGCAAACTGAATCAGAAGCATATCTTTTAGCAGACGGAGTAACATTCTGATGAACTGCCGCCTAACAGGGACTAAGCCGCTCAGGAATGCATTCGTGCCTAAGTACCGGCGGCAGGCAGATGATGCTCATCGCAAGATACTCACCAAACAAACAGAAACCCTTGAATATGCAATTTTTTCATGATATGCTTACACAGGTAGGAGGTGAGAGGGATTGAAGAGGCATTTTAATGTGAACGGAGTATGCTGCCCGGGCGAGCATTATATGGTAGATTTTACAAACAAGCTGAAGCAAATCAAAGCTATGGTTGACGCCGGGAAGTATGATATCAGAGAAGAATTGAATCTGATAGCAGATGGAAAATCCCGGGTATTACACTTTCTAAATTATTGAAATATTTGACAAAATGGCGCGGCAAAGCCGAAAAGCCTTTGGTATTGATGATTGAGATGTTAGAAGGAATCCGCGAAGTAGTTATAGGAGATAAGAAAATTATTGAGGCGGTTGTATAGAGACTGCCGGAGAGAGGAACAGTTATTATGGATATTAATCAAAAGATTACAGAGGAGCTTGGTGTAAAGCGGTGGCAGGTAGACGCTGCGGTTGAACTGATTGACGAAGGCAATACGATACCGTTTATTGCCCGTTACCGTAAGGAGAAGCATGGAACATTAGACGACGAGCAGCTTAGGAAGCTGGATGAGAGGCTGACGTATTTAAGAAACTTAGAGGAGAAAAAGGAGCAGGTTCTTTCAAGCATTGAAGAGCAGGGGAAGCTTACTGAGGAACTGAAAGCGCAGATATTAGCGGCGGAGACCCAGGTTGCGGTGGATGATTTATATCGTCCCTACCGTCCGAAGAGGAGAACCCGCGCCATGATTGCGAAGGAGCGGGGACTGGAGCCGCTGGCGGCGCTGATTACGCTGCAAAACACGAAAGTTCCGGTAGAAGAGCTGGCGGAAGAATATGTAAATCCGGAAAGGGAAGTTGCTACCGTTCAGGACGCTGTTGCCGGGGCAAAAGATATTATTGCGGAGAGTATTTCCGATGAAGCAGATTACCGTACCTGGATTCGGAATATGACGATAAAGAAGGGGAGAGTGGTTTCCCAGGCAAAGGATTCCGAGGCCGAGTCAGTCTATGAGATGTATTATGATTTTGACGAGCCTGTGACGAAACTTGCGGGCCATAGAGTGCTTGCTTTGAACCGCGGGGAGAAGGAGAAATTCCTTACGGTCAGGGTGGAAGCGCCGGAGGAAGATATCTTACGTTACTTAGAGAAGAAGACAATACATAGTAATAATCCTTATACTACGCCGATTTTAAAGGAGGCAGCGGACGACAGCTACCACAGGCTGATTGCTCCGGCGATTGAGCGTGAGATTCGCAATGACTTGACAGAGAAAGCAGAAGACGGAGCCATTACGGTATTTGGGAAGAATTTGGAACAGCTTCTGATGCAGCCTCCGATTGTAGGACAGACAGTTCTTGGCTGGGACCCGGCATTTCGTACAGGATGTAAGCTGGCGGTGGTAGACCCTACCGGGAAGGTAATCGGCACTACGATTATTTATCCGACGGCGCCGACGACTCCTCAGAAGATTAAGGCGTCGAAAGATTTGCTCAAAAAGATTATTAAGAAATATAATATTACCCTGATTTCTCTGGGAAACGGGACTGCCTCAAGAGAGTCGGAGCAGGTGATTGTGGAGCTTTTGAAGGAGATTCCGGAGCAGGTACAGTATGTGATTGTCAATGAGGCGGGCGCGTCGGTGTATTCTGCCAGCAAGCTGGCTACGGAAGAATTTCCGAAATTTGACGTGGGGCAGAGAAGCGCCGTATCCATTGCCAGAAGGCTTCAGGACCCGCTGGCGGAATTGGTGAAGATTGAGCCGAAATCCATCGGAGTCGGTCAGTACCAGCACGATATGAATCAGAAGAAACTGACCCAGGCTTTAAGCGGCGTGGTAGAAGACTGTGTGAACAAAGTAGGCGTGGATTTGAATACGGCTTCAGCGCCATTGCTTTCCTATATTTCCGGTATTTCTGGGACTATAGCGAAGAATATTGTAGCTTACCGGGAAGAGAACGGAAGTTTTCACAGCAGGAAAGAACTTCTGAAGGTGGCGAAGCTTGGTCCCAAAGCCTTTGAGCAGTGCGCCGGATTTATGCGTATCAACGAGGGGAATAATCCTTTAGACGGCACCAGCGTACATCCGGAGTCCTATGAGGCGGCGGGAAAGCTTTTGAAGAAACAGGGCTTTGCTCTGGCAGATATCCGGGGAGGGAAGCTTGTGGGACTTTCCCTTACGATTCGCGATTATAAGAGGCTGGCGGAAGAGCTTGGAATCGGTGAAATTACGCTGCGGGATATTGTAAAGGAGTTAGAGAAACCAGGACGCGACCCAAGAGATGAGATGCCGAAGCCGATTTTGCGTACAGACGTGTTGGATATGAAGGATTTGAAGGAAGGCATGATTCTAAAGGGAACGGTTCGGAATGTCATTGATTTTGGTGTATTTGTGGATATAGGAGTCCATCAGGACGGCCTGGTGCACATTTCTGAGATAACAGATAAGAAATTTATCAAACATCCATTAGAAGCGGTAAGCGTAGGCGATATTGTAGACGTGAAGGTTCTGAGCGTAGACATGAAAAAGAAGCGGATTGCCCTTACTATGAAAGGGGTATAAAGACAGATGCAGTATAGAAATGACCGGTACGGTAAGCCGATTTCCCTGCTTGGCTATGGCTGTATGCGTTTTACAAAAAAGGGAAATAGTATTGATATTGATAAGGCGGAGCGGGAAGTTATGGCCGCCATCCGGGGCGGCGTCAATTATCTGGACACCGCGTATATTTATCCGGGAAGCGAAGCGACGGTGGGCGAAATCCTTAAGAGAAATCACTGCCGGGAGCAGGTATCCGTCGCGACGAAGCTTCCTCAGTATTATATTAAATCCAGGGGCGCGATTGATAAGTATTTTGAGGAACAGTTAAGACGCCTTCAGACGGACTATATTGATTATTATCTGATGCATATGCTGACGGATGTGACGGCATGGAACAAGCTGGAAGATTTGGGCATCGTGGAATGGATTGATAAGAGGAAGCAGGAGGGAAGTATCCGTAATCTGGGCTTTTCTTACCATGGAAATACCGAGATGTTCTTGCAGATTTTGGATGCGTATGACTGGGATTTCTGTCAGATTCAGTACAATTATATGGACGAACATACCCAGGCGGGAAGAGCGGGGCTTTTAGCAGCGGCGGCAAAAGGCATTCCGGTGATTATTATGGAGCCCTTAAGAGGCGGCAAACTGGTGGATTTACTGCCAGATAAAGCAAAAAAGCTGATAGCAGAGTATCCGAAGAAACGCACGCCTGCGGAATGGGCGTTTCGGTGGCTGTGGGAACAGCCGGAGGTGACCTGTGTGCTCTCTGGCATGAACTCTTTAGATATGGTGGAAGAGAATATGCGGATTGCTTCAGACGTACAGACCGGAGAATTTACGGAAGAAGACGCGGCTTTGATTGAACAGATTAAGCAGGAAATTCAGGAGACCCTTCAGGTTGGCTGTACCGGATGCGGGTATTGTATGCCCTGTCCAAAGGGGATAGACATTCCGGCTGCTTTCCGTTGCTATAATCATATGTATACAGAGGGCAGAGGAGGCGGAAGACATGAATATCTGCAGACAGTCTGTCTGCAAAAAAATTTTGTGGACGCCGGAAATTGTATAGGTTGTGGGAAATGTGAGAAAATCTGTCCTCAGAGTCTGGAAATACGGAATAAGCTAAAGGAGGCAGATAAAGAACTGCTGCCTTTTTATTATAAGATTGGACTGAGAATTATCAAAAAACTAGGTTTTCTGGGATAGAGAGGATAATAACATGGAAACGAGGGATATATTAATCCGGCTAAAAAACGGAGAAATATCAATTGATGAGGCGGAACAGTATTTCCGGGGGCAGCCTTTTGAAGAGGACCTCGGCGGAGAACAGGGTTACGCGAAGCTTGACACCCACAGGAAGCTCAGGCAGGGTTTTCCGGAGGTAATATTTTGCAGCGGCAAGGCGGATAAATTTCTTGTGGAAATATTCGGGAAATTGTATGAGCATGAGGGAGAGGTTCTGGGAACCAGAGCTTCCAGGGAGCAGTATGAATTGGTAAAGTCACATTATCCCCAGGCGGAATATGACGAAGTGTCCCGGATTATTAAGATAGAAAATCCAGATAAACTAAGGGAAGGCTGTATTGCGGTCTGCTCTGCCGGTACGGCGGATATTCCGGTTGCGGAAGAGGCGGCGAAAGTGGCGGAATATTTCGGCAGCCATGTGGAACGGCTGTATGATGTGGGAGTCAGCGGTCTTCACCGGATGCTGTCCCGCCTGGATGTGATACAGAAGGCAAACTGTGTGGTAGCAGTGGCGGGTATGGAAGGCGCGCTTGCAAGCGTGATAGGGGGACTGGTAGACAAGCCTGTGATTGCGGTGCCTACCTCTATAGGCTATGGCGCAAGCTTTCATGGACTTTCCGCGTTGCTTACCATGATTAATTCCTGCGCGAATGGAATTTCGGTAGTGAATATTGATAATGGATTCGGGGCGGGCTATATTGCCACCCAGATTAACCGGTTAGGAGTAAAAAATGGGTAAAACACTTTATTTGGAATGCTACAGCGGAATCAGCGGCGATATGACGGTTGGGGCGTTGCTGGATTTGGGGGCGGACGAAACTGTCCTTGTGGAGACGCTTAAGAGCCTTCCGCTGGATGAATTTGATATTGCAGTTACAAGAGTGAAGAAATCAGGGCTGGACGCCTGTGATTTTCATGTGATTCTGGATGAAGCGCATAATCCTCATGACCACGATATGGAGTATCTGCATGGGCATGAGCATCATGCTTCCGGTTACGGACATAGCCATGGAGTTGCGGAAATTCCCGGCCATGGACATAGTCATGTGCATCCGCATCATCATACAGAGGGGAATACAAGGCATGCAGAGGCGCATCATCACAGCCATGTGCACAGGGGGCTGCCGGAAATCAGGGAAATCATACAAAATTCCGGTATGACCCGGCGGGCGAAGGATACCGCCCTTCGGATTTTCGGGATTCTTGCAGAGGCAGAATCGAAGGCCCATGGAGTACCAGCGGAGCAGGTACATTTTCACGAGGTAGGGGCGGTAGATTCTATTGCAGACATTGCTGCCGCTGCCATTTGCCTGGACAATCTGGATATTACAGAAGTAATCGCGGGCGAATTGTATGAGGGGCGCGGAACAATCCGCTGTCAGCATGGAGTGATTCCGGTGCCTGTACCGGCGGTAGTTCATGTTGCGGAGGCCCACTGTCTGACACTGCATATGACAGAGACCGAAGGAGAACTGATCACTCCGACAGGAGCGGCAATTGTGGCGGCAATCAGGACCGGGGATAAGCTTCCGTCCAAATACCGGATTTTGAATACCGGCATGGGAGCCGGGAAGCGGGATTACGGACGTTCGGGAGTTCTGCGGGCGATGTTAATCGAGCCGGATGAAACAGATGCGAAAGGGACAGGTAGACGAGAGGCAGATGCCTGGCGGAGAGCCAGGAAAGAGACAGATACAATCTGGCATTTAGAAAGCAATATTGACGACTGTACCGGAGAGGCGCTGGGGTATGTAATGGCGCGGCTTATGGAAGAAGGGGCCAGAGACGTTTACTATACTCCGGTATATATGAAGAAAAATCGTCCTGCATATGAACTGAATGTAATCTGTATGGAAGAGCAAATGGAAAGGCTGCAGGAGATTATTTTCCAGAATACAACGACCATCGGTATTCGGAGAATGAAGATGGAGAGAACCGTTTTGAACCGGGAATTAAGGGAGATTGATACGTCGCTGGGGAAAGTACAGGTAAAGGTCTGTAAGCTTGGGACAGAACAGAGAATTTATCCGGAGTATGAGAGCATAGCCGGACTGTGTCAGGAACATGGACTGTCTTATCAGGAAGTGTGGCGAATTGTCAGCCGTGAGGCGCGCGGGTAACTGCTATGAAATATGAAGATAAAGTATGGAAACTAAAGGTACAGATGCAGAAACTTGCGAAGAAGGATCTTGCGGTTGCCTTTTCCGGCGGAGCAGACAGCAGCCTTTTACTAAAGCTTGCTGTGGATGCGGCATCGGCCTGCGGAAGTACAGTATATGGAATATTTATGCATACTATGCTCCATCCTGCAGGAGAAGCGGAAGAGGCGGGGAGGCTTGCAGAGGAAACCGGGGCCCGGTTCAGGGTGATTTCTGTGGATGAATTAGAGAGAGCCGGAATTCTTGATAATCCCACAGACCGGTGCTATCGATGCAAAAAATATCTGTTTGAGAGACTGCTGCAGGAATGTAGGGAACTCGGTGTTTCTATCGTATTAGAAGGGACGAATGAGGATGACCTTCATGTATACCGGCCGGGGCTTCGGGTGGTTAAAGAACTTGGCATTATCAGTCCTTTAGCGGACGCCGGCTTTACGAAAGAGGAAGTGAGAAGGCTCGGGACGGAACTTGGGATAGCCGCATCACACAAACCAGCGTCTCCCTGTCTGGCAACCAGGTTTCCTTATGGGGTGAGACTGTCTTATGAGGCTATGAGAAAGGTGGAGCAGGGGGAGCGGTTTATTAGAGAGCAGGGGTTCTATAATGTGCGTCTGCGTGTGCATGGAAACATCGTGCGGATTGAGGTGGATACGAAGGAATTTCCAGACTTTATGAAGGAAAGGGAGGCTGCCGTATCCTATTTAAAAGAGTTAGGGTATCGTTATATAACGCTTGACTTGGAAGGATTTCGCTCTGGAAGCATGGATGATTCTGTAAAGGATGCAAAATAGAGATTGAAAATGGCGATGTTTTAATATGTTAGAGAGATACATATAAAAATCGGGATTTGCGAGGTATCAGTTATGAAATATAATCAAGTGCTCATATTAAAAAACGGTATGCAATGCTGCTTGAGAAATGGAATAGAAAGCGATGGACAGGCTGTACTTGATAACTTTAATCTGACGCATGAAGAGACGGATTATTTACTTTCCTATCCGGACGAGAATTCTTTCGATGCGGCGCAGGAGGGCCAATTTCTAAAAGAAAAATCTGAAAGTAAAAATGAAATTGAAATCATCGCCGTAGTTGACGGTGCAGTTGTGGGAACCGCCGGGATTGAAGCAATAGGTTCAAAATACAAAGTACGGCATCGCGCTGAATTTGGTATCAGTGTCGCCAGAGAATTTTGGGGGGTTGGGATTGGACAGGCATTAACCGCAGCGTGTATAGAATGTGCAAGAACTGCAGGATATATCCAGCTTGAACTGAGTGTGGCTGCCGACAATACAAGAGCATTATCCATGTATGAAAAAGCTGGTTTTGTTGAATATGGCAGAAATCCGAAAGGTTTTAATTCCAGAATCGTGGGATTTCAGGAAGTTATTTATATGAGACTGGAATTGTAACAAACCAGGCAGAACAGCGGACGGTATATTTTAATGCCAGGCTGTTCTGTCTGGTTTTCCATATCAAGAGTTTTATGGACTGTTGCGGATTACCTTCATCCAAACGACAATTACAATCGCAGTAGCAATGAGAAATTCTGCGAAAATTATTGAAGGATTCCATATTTCAAAGTAATAATGTCCGATAAAATACGCCGCTAGAAATACCAGATAGATACTTATGGAATACATCGCAGCTCTGACAATCTGGGTACGCTTTTCCTCCCGGATTAGGAGTTCTTTCTGCTTCTGTTCCAAAAGTTCAGTTTTGACTGATAATTCATCTATTTCAGACGGCTTCAATAGATAATCCAGAGTAACGTCAAATATCCTGCTTAACTCTATGATTTTTTCCACGTCGGGGATAACCGAACCATTCTCCCACTTTGAAACAGACTGTCTTGAAACGCATAATTGTTCTGCCAGCTGCTCCTGTGTTAAGTCCCTGCTTTTTCGTAGTGTTGTAATCTTTTCTGCAAACTCCATGTAAGTTCCCTCCTTTTGATTTTGTACCTAAATCTTAGCAAAAGAAGCATTTGCATTCCAGCAAGCGGGGGCTGCATTTTCATGTCAAATGGTAGCGTTTCGGTGATTTTCCGTAAAGGCTGGCTGTCATACAGCGATGCTATGGCGTTTATTCTTTGCATATTTCCGTCCAGTATCCGTCCGGGTCGGAGATAAAATAAACGCCCATGGCCTGATTGTCAAAGCAGATACAGCCCATTTCTTTGTGAAATGCGTAAGCGGCTTCCATGTCGTCGGTGTGCATGGCAAGATGAATCTCGTTATCGCCCAGATTGTATGGGCGGTCCATATCCCGGAGCCATGTCAGTTCTAAGAGGTGAGGGGTGACGCCGTCGCCAAGGAACACCAGCTTAAAGCTTCCGTCTTCTGCTTCTTTCTCTTTGGTGATTGACAGCCCTAAAGCTTTCTGGTAAAATTCGATAGATTTTTCTAAATTGGCTACATTGATGTTATTGTGGTAAAATGTAAATTTCATAAAGAACCTCCTGATTCAATCCGCTGTTTGTTGATGGCAGCGGAATCTGTTTTTGTTTATAGAATAACATAGGTAGAAAAAAAAGAAAAGATGTGCTATAGTGAATGGTATGTTATTATTTTGCGGACAGCTGAAAACAGAATGAATATAGATGGATAGATGGACTGAAAGGTATGATGAGAGAGATTGTTGAGACGAATGGGGAAAGAGAGACTTATGAACTGGGTAGACGACTGGGACTGGGCGCGGCGGCGGGACAGGTATTTGCGCTGATTGGCGACTTAGGGGTTGGCAAGACGGTGTTTACGAAGGGACTGGCGGCGGGTCTTGGAATTGATGAGTCTGTGAGCAGCCCTACTTTTACCATTGTTCAGGTGTATGAGGAAGGGCGGCTTCCATTTTATCATTTTGATGTGTACCGCATCGGGGATGTGGAGGAGATGGACGAGATTGGATATGAGGATTATGTATATGGTCAGGGAGTGTGTCTGATTGAATGGGCGGATTTGATTCAGGAGATACTGCCGGCTCACTATACGGAGATACGGATTGAGAAGGAGCTAGAGCAAGGGTTTGAGTATCGGAGGATAAGCATATGCGAATATTAGCGCTGGACAGTTCAGGTCTTGTTGCCAGTGTGGCGATTGTGGCTCGGGAAGGGAAAGAGGCTGTGACGGTGGCGGAATATACAATAAATTATAAGAAGACCCACTCCCAGACGCTGCTTCCCATGCTGGATGAGATTGTGAAGATGACAGAACTGGATTTGAATGAGATTGACGGGATTGCAGTGGCGGCGGGGCCGGGTTCCTTTACCGGGCTTCGGATTGGCTCGGCAACAGCGAAGGGGCTGGGGCTTGCTCTTGGGAAACCGCTGATTCATGTTCCTACGCTGGAAGGGCTTGCCTGCAATCTGTGGGGGACGGATAGGGTAATCTGTCCGATTCTGGATGCAAGACGGGGTCAGGTATATGCAGGTATTTATGAATTTGACGGAGACGACTTAAAAATCATAGAGGAACAGATGGCGATAGATATCGGTGAGCTTGGAGAGAGGCTTAAGAGCCTTGGACGGCCGGTAATATTCTTGGGGGACGGAGTGCCGGTGCACCGGGACGCGCTGACAGAGAGTATTATGGCAGGATATGATATTGCGTTTGCCCCGGCGAACATGAATCGTCAGCGTGCAGCTTCCGTAGGGAGTCTGGCGATCCGTTATTATCAGGCGGGAAGAATAGAAACAGCCGCCAGGCATAAGCCGGATTACTTAAGGGTATCGCAGGCGGAGCGCGAACGCGCGGAAAAAGAATCGGCAGTAAAGAAGAGAGCTGCATACAGAAAAGATAATTTACAGTAAAAGACAGCATGGATAAACGGCGGGGGAAAGACAGGGACAAAAACTGACAGCAGGCCGGGGTAGGAGGTTTAGGATGTTTTGTATCCGGAAAATGCGAAGAGAGGATGCTGCAGATGTGGCAGAGCTGGAGCGGAAGATATTTATCGATGCATGGAGTGAAGGGGCGATTTTGGAGACGCTGGAGCAGAAGCAGACTATGATACTTCTGGCATATGAAGACAAGAGGCTAATCGGATATCTGATTCTGTACTATGTGCTGGAGGATGGGGAAATTGCGCGGATTGCAGTGGATGATGCGTACAGGAGGCAGGGGGTTGCCTCTAAGATGCTCTGGGAACTGGAATGTCTCTGTGAGGATAATGGTGTGAATAAACTCCTTTTGGACGTAAGAGAGAGCAATGTGTGCGCCTGCAGATTCTATGAGAAACAAGGATTTGTGCGGGACGGCGTTCGGAAGAACTATTACTCGGACCCTGCCGAGGACGGAATCCTAATGAGCTGTGAGCTTGGAAAATAATTAGCAGGACAGGAAGCACTTCCCACTAGAAACAAAGGAATCCGGCCGTTATAATGTAGGCGTAAAGCAACGGATGCATGGTATATGGAATGCGTTTGTTGCAGAAATCATATTTCACTTCAGGAGGAATGATATGCGCCAGTATACAATAAAAGAAACGAAAGAAATCAGTAAAATTATTTGCAATAAATGCGGAAGAGAGATTCAGGCAGCAAACGGCTGTTTGCAGGAAGATGTATTATCGGTTGACAAACGGTGGGGATATTTTTCAGAAAAAGACAATCAGGTAGACAGCTTTGACCTTTGTGAAAAATGTTATGATGAATTTGTTGCAACATTTCTGTTTCCCATTGGAAAGTAGAGGATGGAATGTTAGATGTATGTTTGCTGGGGACCGGCGGCATGATGCCGCTTCCCTATCGGTGGCTTACGTCGCTGATGGCGCGGTATAACGGCAGCAGTCTTCTGATTGACTGCGGCGAGGGAACCCAGATTGCGATAAAGGAGAAGGGTTGGAGTTTTAAGCCTATTGATGTGATTTGCTTTACCCATTATCATGGCGACCATATCAGCGGGCTGCCGGGAATGCTTCTCACCATGGGTAATGCAGACCGGACCGAACCCCTTACCCTGATTGGGCCCAAAGGCCTTGAGAGAGTAGTAGGCGCCCTGCGCGTCATTGCGCCGGAGCTGCCGTTTCAGATTGTATATCGAGAAATCACAGAGCGTGAACAGACCTTTGAGATGAATGGATACCGGTTGAAAGCCTTCCGGGTCAATCATAATGTCCCTTGCTATGGATATACGCTGGAGGTTGACCGGGCGGGGAGATTCGATGTGGCTCGGGCGGAGGAGGCAAAGATTCCGAAACGTTTCTGGGGAATTCTGCAGAAGGGAGAGACCGTTGTGGAAGACGGGTGTGTATTTACGCCGGATATGGTGCTCGGTCCTGCGAGAAAAGGCTTGAAGATTACGTATTCTACCGACACAAGACCTACAGATTCTATCAGGGTAAATGCAAAAGGTTCCGATTTGTTTATCTGTGAAGGTATGTACGGCGAGAAAGATAAGCAGAAGAAGGCGAAGGAATATAAGCACATGACGTTCTACGAGGCTGCTGAGCTTGCGAGAACGGCGGAAGTAAAAGAGATGTGGCTGACTCATTACAGTCCTTCTTTGAATTACCCGGAAGAATTTATGAAGGACGTAAGGGCAATTTTTAAAAATGCGGTTGCAGCGAAGGACGGGCAGACTGCCGAGCTTGTGTTTGAGGAGGCTTAACATATGGATGAAAAGAAAGATATTCTGATTCTGGCGATTGAGAGTTCCTGTGACGAGACGGCGGCCTCGGTAGTTAGGAACGGCAGAGAGGTATTGTCGAATATCATATCCTCTCAGATTGCGCTGCATACCCTTTACGGCGGCGTGGTTCCGGAGATTGCTTCTAGAAAGCATATCGAGAAAATCAATCAGGTCATTGAAGCCGCCTTATCAGAGGCGGGAGTTACGCTTGGCGAAATAGACGCTGTGGGCGTGACTTACGGACCGGGACTTGTGGGAGCGCTGCTTGTGGGAGTGGCCGAAGCAAAGGCGATTGCTTATGCGGCGGGGAAGCCTTTAATCGGCGTTCATCATATTGAAGGACATATCGCGGCGAATTACATTGAGCATAAGGATTTGGAACCGCCGTTTTTCTGTCTGGTTGTTTCTGGAGGACACACGCATCTGGTACGGGTGAAGGATTACGGGCAGTTCGAGATTATTGGCCGAACCAGGGATGATGCGGCGGGAGAGGCATTTGACAAGGTGGCGAGAGCAATTGGTCTGGGATATCCGGGTGGTCCGAAGATTGAACGGGTATCGAGGGAAGGGAATCCTGAGGCGGTTGTTTTTCCGAGGGCGCATGTGGGAGACGCGCCTTATGATTTTAGCTTCAGCGGCGTCAAATCGGCAGTGCTCAATTACATAAACGGCTGCCGGATGAAAGGAGAAGAATGGAATCAGGCAGACGTTGCAGCCTCCTTTCAGAAAGCGGTTACCGATGTGCTGGTGGAGAATGCCATGCGGGCAGTACAGGAGTTTGGGGTGAAGAAATTTGCGATTGCAGGCGGGGTGGCGTCGAACAGCACGCTGCGCAGAGCGATGAAGGAGGCGTGTGATAGAGAGGGGATAGATTTCTATTATCCGTCGCCGGTATATTGTACCGATAATGCGGCGATGATAGGAGCGGCAGCCTATTATGAATATTTGAACGGAACCAGGCATGGATGGGACTTGAACGCGGTGCCCAATCTAAGATTAGGAGAAAGATAGATGAAAGAAAGATGTACGGCGATTGTGCTGGCCGCAGGCCAGGGGCGCAGGATGAAAAGCAAGATTAAGAAGCAGTTTTTAAATATTGCGGGAAAGCCGATCGTTTATTACTCGTTAGATTGTTTTGAGAGGGCGCCTTTTATTCAGGATATTATTCTTGTGACAAGCAGCGACTGTGTGGACTACTGTCAGAAGAATATTGTTGAAAAGTACGGGTTCCGTAAAGTCAGAAAAGTAGTAGTCGGCGGTAAGGAGCGGTATGATTCTGTATACGCCGGCTTATTAGCGTGCAGAAATACGGATTATGTATATATTCACGACGGAACCAGGCCTTTTATAGACAGGGAGATGTTAAAGCGCGCGCTGGACGCGGTGAAGCAGACCGGAGCCTGCGCGGTGGGGATGCCCGCCAAGGATACGATAAAAATTCTGGACAGGGAACAGTTTGTTACAAAAACGCCAAAGAGAAGCCGGGTATGGAGCGTGCAGACGCCTCAGGTATTCCGTTATCATGTGATCAGGGAAGCCCATGACGCGGTCCGGAGGGGCAATATGGAAGGCATTACGGATGATGCGATGATTGTGGAAATGCATGGGAAATGCAGGGTGAAAATGGTGGAGGGATCCTATGAAAATCTTAAGATTACAACGATGGATGATTTGTTTGTTGCCGAGGTTATTTTAAGAGGAAGAGAACTATAAATACAACCAGGTGTGGACATGGCTGGTTATGTTTGTTATATATTTGACGATTTATACAAAAGAATTGAACAAATGTAAAAATCGGAATCGGAAAATAGTGAACTTAGACAAAAATTCAAATGTCTTGTATTGATATATATACAACATTCATGTAAAATTATTGCAGAAAGCGAGAGGAGACCGGATGAAGAAGATAGTTGATGATTGGCGTTTGATTTATAAGGTTTGCAGTTTGTATTATGAAGATGATATGCGTCAGCAGGAAGTCAGTGACTATTTGGGGATTTCCAGAGCGACAGTTTCGCGGATGCTTCAGAAGGGCAAGGAAAGCGGAATTGTCCGGGTGGAAGTAATCAATCCGGTTCAGTTTTCTTATAATAAGCTGGAGAAAGCGTTAGAGCGCAAGTATGGCTTGAAGGAAGCCATCGTAGTAGAGAGCAGCGCGCTGGATACGAAGACAGAATCGGTTTCCCGGATGTACGAGCGGGCGGCGCTTTATTTGTCCCAGTTTTTTAAAGACGGCGACTGCATTGGTGTTTCGATGGGGCACACCCTGCATAATGTGGTAAAGACCAATCGGGTGTTCAGTAAAGGCAATCATTATATGTTTGTTCCTCTGGTGGGGGGGATTAGTCAGAGCACTGTAGATAAAGTAGATGTGCAGAGCAATCAGATTGCCCTGGAATTTGCCGGAAAGTTTGGCGGCACCTATACCCAGTTTTTGTCGCCGGCAGTATTTTCAGAGAAGACGGTTATGCAGTCCTTTCTGAAAGAAAAGGCGGTAAGTTATATCTTTGATGATTTCCGGAAACTGGATACGGTGATTATGGGAATCGGGATTCCTCACAAGGTAGAATCCACACTGGTACAGGCGGGATACATTACAGAAAAAGAACTGGAGTATTTTGCGGAGGAAGGTCTGGTGGGAGATATTGCTCTTCATTTCTTTGACAAGGATGGGAGTACGGAGAAGTTCAGGCAGTTTAACGACCGGGTGGCGGGAATACCGCCGGAGATGATCCGCAGAGTACGGAACCGGATTGCTATTGCGGGAGGGGAGAATAAAGCAGAGGCAATCAGAGGGGCGATTAAGGGCGGTTATATCAATATGCTGATTACGAATATTGATGCAGCCGAGAAGCTGCTGTAATGCAGTCAGGGAGAACGATACAAATGATTTTGTTCTTAATTAGCAAGATATATAAATGACAAATGAGAGGAAGCCTTATCTGAATCAAGGGCCCGGATACGGAGAGGGCAGTACATATCATTGCAGTCATTTTATATATACAGGATACTATAATTGAGTAAATGGAGGAGAGACTATGGAATTTATTTCTAATGTGGCAAGTGGATTTATAGGTCTATTTC
>CATJPU010000158.1 GCA_949742505.1 uncultured Lachnospiraceae bacterium
AAAGGAGGCAGAATATGGATTCATGGATTGTAGAAACAAAGGGTCTGAAAAAATATTATAAACTGGGAGACAATACGGTTAAGGCGTTGGACGGCGTGGACTTCCGGGTAAAGGAACAGGAATTTGTCGCAATCATCGGCAAGTCAGGAAGCGGAAAGAGTACGCTATTGCATATGGTGGGAGGATTGGACACCCCTACGGCGGGGGCGGTATCTGTTTCCGGCAGGCTTCTGGCTGGTATGACGAAGGAAGAACTGACGATTTTCCGGCGCAGGAAGGTTGGATTTATTTTCCAGAATTACAATCTGGTGCCGGATTTGAATGTTTATGAAAATGTGGTGCTTCCCTTAGAATTAGACGGCCGGCGCATTGATAAAGGATTTGTGGAAGAGATTCTGGATTTGCTGAAGCTGCAGGAGAAGAAGGAGGCGCTGCCGGGCGCCCTATCCGGCGGGCAGCAGCAGAGGGCGGCGATTGCCAGGGCGCTGGCGTCCAAACCGGTGATTATCCTTGCCGATGAACCTACCGGGAATCTTGACACAGCCACGAGCCATGATGTGTTAGGACTGCTTAAGATGGCGGCGAATCAGTTTCAGCAGACGATTGTCCTGATTACCCATGACAATGATATCGCCCAGATGGCGGACCGGATTGTCCGTATAGAGGACGGCCGGATTGTGAAGGGAAGTGATTTCCATGCTTAAGAACAATAATATGGCCGTCGTATCCCGGATGGCATGGAAGTCCTTAAAGAGTAACCGGCGCAGGAGTATTACGATGATACTGGCAGTGCTGTTATCATCTTTTCTGCTGTTTAGTGTCTTTACGGTAGGCGTTACTTATTTTAAAATGCAGCGATTGCAGAATATTCGTCTGGGTGGCGCGGAGTTTGA
The DNA here is from genome assembly GCA_949742505.1 of uncultured Lachnospiraceae bacterium. Classification (GTDB taxonomy): domain Bacteria; phylum Bacillota; class Clostridia; order Lachnospirales; family Lachnospiraceae; genus Claveliimonas. Next base: position 894 of record CATJPU010000158.1, read on the forward strand.
CGCTATCATGTACGGTATGACAGAGGAACAGGAGGAAATCCTGAAAAATAACCCGGATGTGGAGGCGTATGGGATTGCCGCTGTGTCCGGCGCTGTGGAAGAAACGGCTTATGATAAAACGCCGGACGTCGGGCTTGTGTATGCAGATTCGGTTTACTGGGAGCAGATGATGGCTCCGGCGAGAGAGTCGGTTACCGGGAGCTATCCGGTAAAAGAGAATGAGGTGATGGCCACAAGGGAGGCCCTGGAAGGATGCGGTTTTTCCGGCATGGAAATCGGCGATGAATTATCTGTCGTCTGCATTATACAGGGTGAACTGTCAGAGAAGACCTTCCGTATCTGCGGATTCTGGGAGGGGTTCGGGGCAAGAGATGTTTTCTATGTTTCAAAAAGTTTTTATGACCAGACGGGGTGCCGTTTTTCAGACGTGTCCTCCGGACGGTGTTATATGAAGTTTAAGAAAAGGCTGGTGTCGGAGAAATATCAGGAAGAATTTATCCGTTCTATGAAGCTTGACAAAGCCCAAAGACTGTTCTTCGAGGCGGATACCGGTTACTCGGTGCAGATTTATACCGGCATTGTGTGTCTGGTTCTGGTGATTTGTCTCTGCGCGTATCTTCTGATTTATAACATCATGTATTTATCTACGGCGGGGAATATCCGTTATTTCGGCCTGCTGCAGACGGTTGGCATGACAGGCCGTCAGATTTATGGATGGATGAGATATCAGATGCTGTTAATTGGCGGAATTGGAATACCTGGAGGAATCCTTCTTGGCAGCGGTCTGTCATTCGTATTGATTCCAGGCGTTGTAAAATCATTGGGGATTCGGGCGGGGAAAATCGGAGGAATTACGATTTCCTTCCATCCGGCGGTTTTTCTTCTGACGGTAACTTTTACAGGGATTACTGTTTTTGCCGCCGGTTTAAAACCGGCCAAGATTGCGGTTTTAAGTTCTCCGATGGAAGCGCTTGGATACAGGCCTGTATCCGGGATTCGGAAAAACCGCAGGGTAAAGAAAGGAAAGCTGATTTGGAGGATGGCAAAAGAACAGGTGGGAAAGGACAAGAAGAAATCAGCGGTTGTGGTAGGGTCGCTGGCGGTCAGCCTGGCAGTATTCCTATGCGCGGTGACCCTGATTTCATCCCAGGGCGCCAGGGAATATTATTTTCATTTCCGGAATCTGGATATGGTGCTGAAAAACGATACGATGAAAAAAGGGGATTTGGAGGAACATGCGGAGATTTTTGACGGTGCGCTTCTTGAGAGGCTGAGTCAGATAGAGGGCATTGAGGAAATTGACCCGGTTATTTATACGGAGATTACCGTTCCATGGGAGCCGGATTTTTCCGACCGGTGGATGAGGGAATTTTATGAAACATGGATGAATATTCCCTACGAGGACGAAGTGGAAGAATACAAGGAGCATCCTGAGAATTTCGGCTCAGTGCTGGTGGGAATTGGGGAATCGGATTTTAAGGCCCTGAATGCTACGCTTGAGGAACCGGTGTCCGAAGAGTCGTTTTTCGGCGGCGAGACCTGCCTTTTGTACCGGGATTCCCTGGCTTTTACAAACAGTGACGTTGCAGGGAAAACGGTTACCTGCGCAGCTTATGGAAATGCAGGGCACAGCCGTACCTTTGAGATTGCAGGACTTACCGATGAAAATGCGTATAACGCGCTGGCGACCTATCCGCCTGTTGTGATTGTCAGCGAAGAGGCAGTGAGGGAATTTGCGGCGGAACCGATTGTATTTAAAATAGGAATTACTTATCGGGAAGAATATGACGAGGAGACGGAAAAAGAGCTGCACGCCGCCGTCGATGAAATCCCCCGGGCCAAAGATTATTCCTATGAATCCAAAATAGAATTGGCGAAAACGGTGAAAAAGGCTCAGGGAAATATGATGGAGGTAGGAATCAGTATCGTACTAATCTTAGCGTTCATTGGGATAATGAATTATATGAATACCTCCGCGGGCAGTATCCAGAGCCGTAAGTTGGAGTTATCGGTTATGGAAAGCATCGGGATGACGGGAAAGCAGATGAATGGAATGCTGGCGTTAGAGGGCCTGCTCTATGCGGCCGGGGCATGGCTCGTCACGCTGACAGCCGGGCTTGGCGTCACATATTATTTATATCAGTCTATGAACTATAATGGAGCAGAATTTAAAATCCCTCTGTTCCCGATGCTGGCGGCAGCAGCATTGACGATTGCGGTCTGCGTAGGGATTCCCCTTATTACCTACCGGCAGATGGAAAGGGGAAGCTCTGTAATTGAGCGGATGAGAGGGATGGAATAAAAAAATGTGCAGCGTTTTATCGTTTGCTCAGCGTACTATTATGATATTCAGAGGAAAAAGTAACGTCTTCGCCGAACCATTCCGGCGGTGTGAAGGCGTTCGCTTTTTCCACATCAGGAAATTCGACCTCAGCCAGAATCAAAGGTTTCAGCTCCCCATGAAAGATATCCAGTTCTATTATAAGCGATTCGCCCAGCGGAATTTCCTGTCTGCTCTTAACGATTAGGCGTCCGTCAATTTTCTCCTTCAGATGTTCATAAGCCTCCTTAGTCAAAGGCAGATTATATTCCTCCCGGGACATCAGTCCCTTGGACTTATAAGTCAGTTCATATTTATCATTGTCCTTGCGGATACGGACCACCGGCTCCGTACAGAGATACCCCTGCTCAATCTCTCTTGTTTTTACAATATTTAAATTGTCTGGTAAGGTATGAATCAAATATTTACGCTCAATTTCCATAATAGTTCCCCTCCATTTATACAATAAGTGTACACTAACAATTGCATTTTTGGTAGTAGTTTGCTAAAATTACTATAAATATGTTAATTTATAATAATTTGGAGGACGATAATGAAGAGAGTAGCAGTTCTTTTGGCAGACGGATTTGAAGAGATTGAGGGTCTTACCGTTGTGGATATACTCAGAAGGGCGAGTATCTATGTGGACACTGTTTCTATTACGGAAGACTATATGGTGCATGGCGCCCATGGAATTAACGTGCAGACAGAGGATTTATTTCATGAGGTAGATTTTACAGAATTTGATATGATTGTGCTTCCGGGCGGCATGCCGGGAACTACGAATCTGGATATGCATGCCGGTGTGAAGCGTGTGGTAAGAGACTTTGCGGAGAATGGAAAATATGTTGCGGCGATTTGTGCAGCCCCAAGTATTCTGGGAGGACTTGGTCTGCTGAAGGGTAAGCGAGCAGCCTGTTATCCGTCGGTAGAAGACAAGCTTTCCGGCGCGGTAATTATGAAAACACCTGTAGTATTAGACGGCAATATGATTACCAGCCGGGGAATGGGTACCGCCATTGATTTTGCACTGAAGCTGACAGAAGTATTGACAGATAAAGCGAAAGCAGAAGAGATTGCAGCATCCATTATTTACGGATAGAGTTGTTTCAGTTACAGTTCACACGCCGCCTGCTCTGGCCTGCAAACTGCGGCATACGAAGCAAGGCGAGACAACATTCCAGTGAACTTCCTGCCAACGTAGTCTAAGAAACTCAGGAATGCCTTCGTTCCT
>CATJPU010000159.1 GCA_949742505.1 uncultured Lachnospiraceae bacterium
GTGTTGTGTCTATATTTGATTTTTAAACCACCGGAAGATGGTTTATTTGCCATGTCCTTTATTTCTTGGTTGTCTTCTACTTATTTGTTTCAAACTTTTCCTCCTTTATCATCTCCTGACGAAATTTGGCACTACATCACATTTATTATACCTTGTGAAAAGGCCGAATGGCCATAATGGGGTGCCTGAAGGGCATGCCGCAGGTTACAGGTTAGGGTTAGAACAAGAAAAAAAAGATGCTCAGGTCGCCCTGAGCATCCATAAAAATCCTTCTATTGATGCGTCTTATTATATACAAACAGTAATGCCAAAAGTCCCAGAAGTCCAGCCATCATCTTCATCAGATGGGGAACTCCCACCGTCCTCTGTCCGGTTACAATCAGGGCAATACATATCACAAAAGCAAGTAACGTTATCAGTCTAATCAGCCATTTATTCATAACTTATCTTCCTCCTATCTATTACCTCCCGCTAACCTTTCAGTCCGCCTAAGCTCATACCTTCTGTCAGTTTCTTCTGTACGCAGATATACAGGATCAGTACCGGAAGCATGACGATTACCAGTCCCGCATACAGTCTGCCGTAATTGGCAGCCGCCTGCTGCGCCTGCATCAGGCGCATCAGCCCCACCGGAAGCGTCTGCTCTTCTCCGGTAAGCAGCGTCATAGATATGATATACTCATTCCAGAAGGAAAGAAAGTTAAACAAAATTACCGTAATAATACTGGGCCTTGCCATAGGCATCATAACCTGTATCATGGTCCTCCAGTATCCGCAGCCGTCCACGAACGCCGCTTCCTCATAATCCTTCGGTATGGTTATGAAAAAACCTGACAGCAGATAAATGGTAAACGGCAGCGCCGTCGAAGCATAGACCAGAGCCACAATAAACAGATTGTTCAGGAAAAATCCTTTGCCAATTACCTGATTCAGCCATCTGTCTCCGTCCACGAACATCAGGAAAATGGGAACTACAATATAGTTCACGTTGATAAACAGCCCGCCCATAAACATAATATTGCACAGCTTACTGCCCGGAAACCGGTAGCGCGCCAGCACGTATGCGGCCGGCAGAGCCAGCACCAAGAGAAGCAAAAGGGCCAGCGCTGTCACAATAACGGAATTCATAAAATAATCGCCCATCCGCGCCTCTGCGAACGCGTCAATAAAGTTCTGAATGTAAACGCCTTTGGGCATTGCCCATGGATTGCCGTAAAACTCGGAATTTTCCTTGATAGAAGCGAGAAATACCCAGCCGACCGGCACAATAATGCTGACTGCCAGCGCCAGCAGCACTACGTAGATAAACAATTTGTATAACCGTCTGCTTGTCTTATCCATAATCTCTCCCTCCTAAAATTCCAGCGGTTCCCGCTTAGTCACAAGATTCACCAGTCCTGCAAGGCCAAAGGAGAACAGGAATACTACAACTCCGATTGCCATACCATATCCGTAGGAAGAATTGGTATACGCCTGCCCGTACATATAGCTTAAGAACACCTCGCTGGCCCCGTCCGGCTTTCCGCTGGTCATAGCCTGAACAAACAGAAAGCTTAAGTTGATGGTACTGATAATGAAAAATGTCAGCGTGGTACGCACATTGGTCCAGATTAACGGCAGCGTAATATGGAAGAACTGATAAAGCTTTCCCGCGCCTTCCAGATTTGCCGACTCATATAAACTCTCCGGCACCCCGGCCATACTCGCCATATACATGACCATATAATACCCGATCGCCTGCCAGACCATGGCGATCACCAGACTGTACACAACCAGCCGCTGATTGCCAAGCCACAGAATAGGCGCGGCATCCTTTGACCGGAACACCGACAGAATACTGTTAAGCAGCCCCTGATTCGGATCATATATCGCCGAAAAGATTGCCGATATTACAACGACAGACAATATATTCGGGATATAGAATATAATCCGGAAAAAGGTCTATCCCTTAATCTTTTCTCTGGACAGGATTGCCGCAAAGATTAACGCAAACGCCATGGTAATAATGGTCACCAGCACAATCAGCAGAATGGAGTTCTGGAACGAACGGTAGAACTTATCATCCTGAAACAGAATCTTAAAATTATTCATGCCGACAAATGTTTTATTGTTCGAGAACCCGCCCCATTTATACATAGACATCTTAAATACGTTGATTGTGGGAATGAGCATAAATATGATGAACAAAATGACCGACGGCAGTATACACACTGCAATAAAGCCATTTCTGCCTCTTTTATTCTTCATTCTCCGCCCTCCTCTCAAAATCCTGATACAGCGCTCCTTCCAAAACGCGAAAGTTTGCCGTACCAGAAAACAAACTGTAGGAAAATCAGACCGCTTTCCTATAAACTAAGACAGGGGGACAATTACTTGTCCCCCCACCCTGATTCTACCTATTACTACATTGCGTCTCTTAACTTGTCACTTGTCTCTTCTACTCCGGTCTGCCACTCTTCAACCGTCTTGTCTCCGCTTACGATACTGTCAACAGCCTTGAACAAAGAATCTGCCATAGATACGCCCTCTACTGGCTCTGTAGCTGCAAATCCTCCCATTACTGCCACTGCGGCGTCATTGTCATATACCTGGTAATATAACTTATTTTCATCGCTCAGCTTCTCGGAAATTCCCTCTATCGGCTGAATTGCTCCTGCATTTGCAAAAATCTCTGCCGCCTTGTCCGAATACATAAATGCAACCCATTCCATTGCAAGTTCCGGGTTCTTTGCCTCTGCCGGCACCCAGAGCTGCTCAAAGAATGTGAAGGACGACGGCTTCTCGCCTGCCGCAACCGCCGGAACCGCTGTGAAGCCCCACTCGAATCCGTCTGCTCTCGGCGCGTCTGCCATCTCGCCCGGCAGCCATGTTCCGTTCGGACAGAAGATTGCCTTATTGTCAAGGATTAACTGCTGGTTCTTGGTGAAGCCTTCGTCATTGGCATTGCCCACTGTCGTAGGCTCTACATACTCTGCAAGCTTTCCAATCATCTCAAATACTGCCGTCGCTTCGTCAGACTCCCAGATTCCATCCTCATAGGTCATACATTTGTTATAGAAATCAGCTCCGCCTGACGACTCTAACAACGCATAGGTAAACGCGTCAAAATAACCGGTAGTCGGATAGGTAAAGAGGGCAATCCCTTCTTCTTTTGCCTTATCGCCAAGTTCCCACATTTCTTCCCATGTAGTAGGAACTTCCCACTTCTTTTCCTTCAGCAGTCCCGCATTGTAGAATAATCCGCAAGGGCTGTAAAACATCGGTGCATAATAGGTCTTTCCGTCATTGTAAGGCATGGTTCCAAGGGTATCCAGGAATCCTGGAAGAATCTTATCCTTAACGGTTACATCCTCGCCCGGAACTGTCATATCCAGAACTTCATCCAAACATGCCAGTCCTTTTTCCTTCGTCAGAGTCTCGGTAAGGGCTGCGTCGCGTCCTGTCGCACAGTGAACAACATCCGGATAATCTCCGCTCTTCATTGCAGGCGTAATCTTATCCTCAATCTTCTTATCTGTAGTAACTTCAACTGTAACGCCCTCATGGGTCTCTTCAAAAGCTGCTGCAACCTCCGTCCACATATCTGCGCCGTATGCGCTCTCAAGAGCTGCGACTTTCAGAACCTGTCCGTCCCCGCCGGCTCCGCCGTCTCCGCTGTCTCCGCCATCTCCATCGGTACTGCTACCGCCTCCGCATCCTGCCAGGCAGGTCATCGTCATAGCAGCTACAAGGCCGGCTGCAAGCCATCTTTTTAACTTTTCCTTTTTCATTGTTCTCCTCCTATATTTCTTTGAATCTCAAGTGACCGATTGATTTTATCATAACCTATATTCTTCTTAATTCCTATACGTATGTTGTCCACTTTTTTATAGATATTGCTTTTTTGTTTGCACAAATCAACAATTTTCAGCAAAATCATTGTAACAATTATCAGTTTCCAGTATAATAGACTTGTTTCTTTCGTATATTTTATACACAACCATCTCAATATTTAGAAAAAGATTGGAGTTTATATGCCTTACCAGAGATATAAGCCGGACTTTCCCAAACCGGATTCCAGGCTGACGCGTTCCCTGAATACACAACTATTGTACATTACCCACTCCTGTTATGACCAAAAATGGCAGAGCGTCATGCATGCCCATCCCTTTACCGAAGTGTTCTTTGTGGTAAACGGAACCGGTAAGTTCCAGGTAGAAGACAAGACTTTTTTTGTAGGAAAAGACGATCTGATTATTATCAACCCCAACATTATGCACACAGAATTCAACCATGGAAAAGAAGCTTTGGAATATATTATTCTGGGACTGGACGGCCTTTTATTCCTGCATAACGAGCGGCAGCAAAATGAATACCGCATTTATAATCTTCCGAATCACCGTACCGAAATACTGTTCTACTTAAAAGCAATCCTTCAGGAACTGCAGCAAAAGAAGGATAACTATACGGAAATCTGCCAGGATCTTCTGGAAATTCTGCTGCTCCTTCTTATGCGGGATACGAAGTCTACGCTGGACTCTGCTTCTATTGACAAAGCTTCCCGGGAATGCCGCTTTATTGAGCAGTACTTGGACGAACATTTTGCCGAGAATATAACTCTTGAGATGCTAAGCGGGCTGACTTATATGAATAAATATTACATGGTCCACGCTTTTAAGAAATACAAAGGCATGTCCCCGATTAATTATCTGATTAGCCGGCGGCTGAACGAAGCAATGCATCTGCTTGAGACTACGGATTATCCGATTGCAAAGATTGCCCAGGCGGCAGGGTTCTCATCCCAGTCTTATTTCTCACAGGTATTCCGCAAAGAGCTGAGCGTTACGCCTGCACAATACCGGAGAGGGCTTCGCAATTAGCCTTCTGTTCTTTCCGAAACACAAAAAGAGCTGCAAAATCGATTGAAACATATTTTGCAGCTCCTTATTATGTACTGTTTTATCATTGTTCACGCAGCGCTTTTCATTCACTGTATCCGGATTACTCTCAGCTTATCTCGTACCAGCGGATTTCATTAGCTTCTAAGGATACAGAGAAGCTTTCTCCATTCCCAGTGTATACAATCGTTTCCTGTGGTTCATAGGTGTTATTTACCACACAATATTTACGATTCTCCACATAAGCGTGTACTTCTGCGTTATAGTTTGTGCTGAACCACCGGTATAATTCTTCTTCCGACCCTGCGGACCAGAGGATTGCCCGGTATAAAAGCCTGCTGTTTTCAAAGCTGTAGGGCAGGCCGCTGATATAAACGCATCGGCCTTCACCGAAAGCGTTAGCCGCAAGTTGTACGCCGCCGTCTGTCTGACGAATCACTGTGGCCTCTTCCAGAGCATAGATATTCTTCTTACCCTCTCCAAAATCTATTTCCCCCTTACAGTCTTCTATAATAAAATGCTCGTGCTCTTTCCAATTATATTTATCTACATTCAGCGTATAGCCAGTCTCTTCTTCCACCCCCAGCGCTCCCGACAACTGGAAATATCTTCCCTGCCATTGGTATGCGGAAGGCTCTCCTACTCCGATAAACCCGCCGCCATGACTGATAAATCTTCTGATGGCAGTTATAATTCTCTCATCCTTCCACTCTGCGCCGCCAGTGTAAGCCGTATATGCGTCGCCTACATTGAGAATCACATCCATATCCTTTAGAACTTCAGGATTCTCTCTAATATCGTCAAAACTGATAAACCGAACGTCAAAAGGCGCCCCGCTCAACGCCTCTATGATTCCGGCATAGGAATAGTTCTGCTTATGGTAAATCGCATGATGTACCATGTGATTGCCCCACGAGCGCATCCTGCCCCAGCAGTTTAATACACCCACTTTCTTAATACAGTACGGCGTCGTTCCCTTGATGTTTTCATAGAGCGTGCGAAATTCTTCGCAGACACTTTCCACATAGCTGATAAATTCCGGGAACTGCATAGCTAACTTTAAGTATCCGCCGTATCCAATCCTGTCAATCGGTTTTCGTAAAATTGCTCTTCTGGCAGTCACCCAGTTCATCTTGGCTTCTTTCACCGGATCGCCGCCCTCATGGAAGGTATCCGGGAAAAAATAAGGCAGAAAACGTCCTTCCGTATACTTCACACCCTCAATGTCACTGATTAGTCTAAGGGTAGCGCCATTTCCCACGCTTCCTACTACGGCATCCAGGCCAATCTCCTTAAACTCGTCCATAAAAGGCTCCATGCCAATCCAGTGATCCCCCAAAAACATCATGGCTTCCTTCCCGCATTCGTGGGTAATATCAACCATCTGTCTGGCAAGCCGGGCAACCTCCCGTCTCTGGAAGGCCATAAAATCCTGATATTCCTTTGTCGGAATCCGGTATCCATTATTCATATAACCCTGATCAATAATATATTCCGGTCGGAACGGATATCCCGCTTCCCTCTCGAACTGTTCCAGAATATAAGGACTCACCGACGCAGAATATCCGTACCAGTCCACATACTTCTCTCTGGCCAATTCATCAAAAATCAGCGTAAACTGATGAAAAAAGGTGGTATACCGAATCACATCCACGTGAGGATTATCCTGAATATATTTCCTCAAACGCTCCATAGAATAAGCCCTGGTCTTCGGCTGGCGCACATCGAAGGTAATCTGCTTCTCCACATCCTTCCAGTCATTGGTCACCGCATTATACATATGAACCGGGTCCCACATAATATAGGCAAGAAAGCTGACCGTATACTCGTGAAATTCTATTGCCTTATGAAGTACCACATCGCCGTTAACGTCGTCATAGTCCCACTGAGAAACCGGAACCGGTTCTCCAAGCGTCCGGTCCATAACCTCCCACCAGCGCTTGATATCATCATTCCCGTTAACTGCCAGCATATCCGGGTATAAATGGTCCATCAGATGAATTCTAAGCTCCTCTCCAGGCGCCGTATGAAAAGAGGTCATAATATACATCTGCTGAATCTCGTCCGGATTCTCTTTCGCCCAGGCATTATCCTTCCTGGTAGTATAATAGGTAGAATACACCTTAGCTCCCACATGGCGAAGCTCCCTGGGATAATCCGTTCCGTCGCAATCCCGGATTGCATCTGCTCCCCAGCGTGTCAAAAGTTCCAGGGTCTCCGGTACCACGTCCATATCTGTCGGGATTGTAACCCGTCCTGTTCTCTGCTCTCCCATGCCTTTATGCTCCTTCTTTCAATTATCGTATATCCTTTAAAAATGATTCTATTTTCAGCATACGGCTTTTTCAGTGAAAGGTCTACCTGTTTCTTGCTGACATTTTTAGAAATTTTGCTGTGAAATTTTCTACCTGTGCGGTTTGGCCCAAACCGCACAGGCAGAAAATTTTTAATAGTATTTCATCTGAACATGTTTTCCGAGATGTTCTGCACATTCCTTTAACTGATCCACCAGATTCATCCTGACGCTTAAGTCGAAAGGCAGATTGGAATTCTGATGCGCCACATTCATCGCCCTGCCCACAAACAACTTCAAATCCGTACATTCCTCTATCATAACCTTAGCCAGCCTGGCCGCGCCGTTATCTGCGTCCAGCTCATCAAAAAACGCCTCGTCAAAATCGTCATTCTCATAACGTTTCAAAAGTTCCAGCGCCTTTCCAATGGTCAGGACGCCCTCTGTTACCAGATCAAGCCCTTCAATCACCGCCATCGGCGGAACCTTCGGATCTGCATGTTCCACTAATGTCACGATTTCCTTCTTCAAAATCCGGGCCGCAATATTGGCGCTGGTACCGCCGCATACAATCTTCTTGCCCTCCTGCTTCATAAAATCCCGCATCAGCCGCTCGTCGTCTTCCTTCCTTGAAGGCGGGCCGGTAAAAATGTTAATGGTGCGTCTTCTGATAATCCGGGTAACCGCCACTGTTGTATCATCTCCCGGTTTTTCCCCATAAAGGTCAAAGCACACCTGACTCAGCATGGCGGCCAGTCTGGCTGACGACAGGGTCTCCCTGGTACACCGGAGCGCATACTGAGCCATATCGTCCCATTCCCAATTATAATTCATCGTTTCCTCTGCTCCGGCCCAGATAGCGCCGTCGCTCATCAACACAAAACAATCGTTCAGCTCCACATGGAACCGGTATTCCCGAATCTGCTTTCCCTCAATCACACGTTCTTCATAAGGATAATCAACAATCTCTTTATTCCGGATAAAGATACATCTCGGATTATCATATTCTACCAGATACGCTTCCCCGTTATGAAACACCTGAAGAATGCTGAAGGTAGCGTAGGCAACCTTTCTCTCCCTGCAGATCGGAAGCGTTCTTGCAATCGTTTCGACACAGGAGTCGATTCTGGCCCCTTCCTGAAACATTGTCCCTAGAATTCTGGAAGTCAGCGTTGCAAGAATATTCGCTTTCACACCGCTTCCCATCCCGTCTGCCAGAATCACAATATCCGAGTTATCCGTTTTTAAGACTTCCACTTTGTCTCCGCACAGTTCTTCGTGATTTTTATTAAAGCTTTTCCAACAGATATCTACACTTACACTCATTTTACTCTTCTCCATCATCCAGAATTGAATCCCGAAGCTTCGTCAGCGTCACCTTGGTCTCCGCCGTAGTCTCTCCTAAAAGCCCCGCTATTTCCTGAGCTACCATCATCTGCTTGTCAATTACCTTCTGCGCAATCTCAACCGTCTCCATCTTCAAATTCATATGCTGCTCTTTGGCCTTCTCCTCTTTACTGATATCCCAGTAAAGCACCAGTACAGATTCTTTGGACTCAATATAAATAATTGTCTCTTTTACCACCATGTCCAGCGTTTCAAGATTCATCTTCTTACGCATGATAGGTTCTTTGGTGGCAAGCACGTTCTCAATATCCTCTACCTCGATAAATTCAAATATGTATCGCTCTAACGCCTCTTCTCTGGACACGCCCAATTTATCCAGGGCGCGTTTGTTGCACTCTCTGATGCGAAGGTCCCTATCTACAACAATAATCATATTCGGCGTAACGTCCATAACTACGTTAGACATAGATTCTGCCTGTGCCACCGCATGAGGCAGACACATACTAATCTCCGCTTTGCCCTGAAATACAGCGACTGCTTTATTCCTGCACGTAGAATAACCGCAGGCGCCGCAATTCAATTCGTCCGCTCTGGTGTATTTACCCATAACGTGAAGAATCTCTGTTAACTGTTCATCCGTCGGTATCTGATCGTGAACGCTTCTGTCTGTAAATATCTTCTCCATGGAAACAGCGCTGCCGTCAATCTCCCTGGCATCCTCCCGGTGTCGTATCCTGCCCTCCAAATCCATCTTCGCTTTCAGCATAGAACGCTGCCACCGATTAGAAGCCGGCCCTTTTATACATCCGCTCTCACAGATATTCAATTCAAAGAAACATCCTTCAATCTCCCCTCTGGCCAGCTCCTCCAAAAGCTCCATACAGGTCTTGATACCGTCTGCATGAATCTTGTGATAGGTATCCTTCCCTGCGTCCGCCAGCACAGAAGTAATGACGCCGCCGCTGGAAGGATAGAGCTGGTTCACCCCTGGGTCCGGATTCCCCATAGGCTTCTCCTCGCACTTCCGAACATCAATCCCCGTCGACTTCCACCATTTGATAATCTCTTCAAAAGTCAGAATCGCATTAATCGCACCCATAACACGCGCATCACCCACTGCTTCTTCCTTCTTGGCAATGCATGGGCCTAAGAACACCACCTTCACATCCGGACCGTAAATGCTCTTAATCAGCCGTCCATGAGCAATCATCGGAGATACCACCGGAGCCATCTGAGACGTCAGGGACGGATAGTATTTCTCAATTAAATCATTGATACTGGGACAGCAAGTGGAGATGATATTCTTCATCTTGCCTTCTCTTAACAATCTGCGGTACTCCTCCGTCACCAGAGCCGCTCCCTCCGCGGTCTCTCTGACTTCCGAAAATCCCAGCTTCAAAAGAGCGTCCACTACCTGCCCAGGCTGATCAAATTCCAAAACGCTCAAATAGGAAGGCGCAATGGACACAATCGTCTTAATTCCCTGCTTTAGATATCCTTTTACCCGCTCCATATCACTGGCAAAGGTCTTGGCATTCTGGGGACAGATTTCCAGACACTGCCCGCAATGAATACAGTGATCCTCCATGATATGAGCCTGCTCGTTCTGAACCGAGATCGCCTTCACCTCGCAATAGCGTACACATTTATAACAATGCCTGCATCCTGCATCCTTAAAATCAATTACCTTCACTTACCCTCTCCTCCTTAGATATCCATAATCTCTTCTGGTGTTCCTACAATATAATCGGCGCCCGCCTCCTCAAGTTCCGTCCAGCTTCCGAAGCCGAACAGAACGCCAATACTGTCCAGAGCATTTTTTCCAGCGCCATAAATATCATGCTCTTTGATACGGTATTTCTCCAGAATATATTTGACCGAATTGGTAATTCCCCTCTCGGAATTGATAAGCGTCCCATCCAGATCAAAAAAATAATATTGATATTTCGCCATTTCTTCCTCCGTAATAAATCACCTTTCCATTTCTTATATAGCTTATTGTATCATACACTCCTGCTTCTTTTAAAGAGAAATAACTGATATTTTATGTATTAGTAAGCATCGTCTGACTGCCGGGGAAACGGTCCAGACGGCAGCCAGACAATGCGCAGAGGATACCGGGGACTGCAAATGAAATTCCAAGATATGCTGACAAACACAAAGCAGGGCAGAAATGCTCCCGCATTTCCGCCCTTGCTTAAGAAGATATTCATTAGTTAATCGTACGTTTTACATAGGAGGTATGTAATGTCTCATGCGCCTTATGGCTTCCCGGCTCTCCAAGATACTCTTCATAGAGCTTCTTAATCGCCGGATTCTCATGGGACTTACGAATTTCTTTCGCCGCGTCATTCTTATAGAGAACGCTTGCGCGGATTCCCCTTACGTCCGTAAAGTTGCGAACGTCGCCGGATACCTGCGGCTGCCCGCCGCCGTTTACACATCCGCCCGGACATCCCATGATCTCGATGAAATGATAATTCACCTCGCCGGATTTCACCTTGTTCAGAAGGGTTCTTGCATTATTAAGACCAGACGCAACCGCTACCTTCACATCCATTCCGGCCACATTGTAAGAAGCTTCTTTGATTCCTTCTGTTCCGCGGACTTCTGAAAATTCCAGCGTCGCAAGCTCTTCTCCCGTCAGCGTCTCTACGGCTGTACGGAGCGCTGCTTCCATAACGCCTCCGGTTGCGCCGAAGATTACGCCCGCGCCGGTAGATTCTCCCATCGGATCGTCAAAGTCTTCATCCGGGAGCATGGTAAATTCAATACCGCAGCGCTTAATCAGTCTCGCCAGTTCTCTGGTGGTGATTGCAATATCCACATCAGGAACGCCCGCCGCACTCTGGTCGTCGCGGCCAATCTCGAATTTCTTCGCAGTACATGGCATTACGCTTACAGATACGATCTTCGCAGGATCAATGCCTTCCTTCTCTGCAAAATAAGTCTTCAGCATTGCGCCAAACATCTGCTGGGGCGACTTGCAGCTTGACAGATTCTCCGTCATATCCGGGAAGTAGTGCTCGCAGTACTTAATCCATCCCGGCGAACAGGAAGTAATCATTGGGAGCACGCCGCCGTTCTGTACCCGGTCGAGAAGCTCATGGGCCTCCTCCATAATCGTCAGATCCGCCGCCCAGTCTGTATCAAATACTTTGTCAAAGCCGATTCTCCTTAAAGCTGCCGCCATCTTGCCTTCCACGTCGGTTCCCATAGGATACCCGAATTCCTCGCCAAGGCCGGCGCGTACAGACGGCGCGGTCTGAACCACTACATACTTCTCCGGATCAGCGATTGCTTCAATAATCTGATCTGTATAATCCTTCTCATACAATGCACCGGTCGGACAGACTGCAATACACTGCCCGCAGGATACGCAGCTGGTCTCCCCAAGCCCCATATCAAACGCAGAGCCGATGAATGTATCAAATCCTCTGTTATTGGCTCCGATTACGCCGATGCCCTGTACCTTCTCACAGGTAGCCACGCAGCGGCGGCAGAGGATACACTTGTTATTGTCACGAACCATATGCGCTGCGGAAGTATCCAACTCATAATGGTTTGTTTCGCCCTCAAAATAATTCTCGTCGTCTACCCCATACTCATGGCAGAGCTGCTGCAGTTCACAGTTTCCGCTCCGTACGCAGGAGAGACATTTCTTATCATGGTTCGACAAAATGAGCTGCAGCGTCTTCTTGCGGGACTGAATCAGCTTTGGCGTATTGGTATACACCTCCATGCCCTCATTCACCGGGTGAACGCAGGCCGCCACAAGGTTCCTTGCCCCCTTCACCTCAACAATACACATACGGCATGCGCCGATCTCATTGATCTCTTTCAAATAGCATAAAGTAGGAATCCTGATTCCCGCCAGATGTGCCGCCTCAAGGATAGTAGAACCGGCCGGCGCAGATACTTTAAGGCCATTAATTGTAAGATTAATATTTTCCATATTCTCCATCCTCCCTTACTCTTTGTAAATA
>CATJPU010000160.1 GCA_949742505.1 uncultured Lachnospiraceae bacterium
AGCGCCCAACATGTCGGGTTGCCTTCTTCATCATCGCATTCGTAAATTATTTCCCATTTATTTTTCATTCCCATATCCTCCATTTTGTTGTTGTTTCCTTGCTATGGTTATATAATACATGATAATTAATGTAAAATCAATACACAGAATACATGAAAAATCATGCTACATTATAATTGAGTTTGTGCATATTGCACGAAAAATAATGTACTTGACATTGAATGAAATACCATGTAAAATATAATTGATAGAATGGAGGTGTTAAAATGCTTGCATATAAAATTGATGTATTGGAAACTCTGAAAGAGGCTGGATATAATACAACAAGGCTACGGAAAGAGAAACTGCTAAACGAAAGCGCAATACAATATATTAGAGAGGGAAAGCCAGTTGGAGCGAAAGCGCTTGATAATATTTGTATGCTTTTAGACATGCAACCGGGGAATATTATAAAATATGTCGAAAATACTAACATTGAAAATGGTGTAATTAAAAAGAAATAAAAACATGAAAAAACATGTAAATAATTTATTGGCAATACACTATAAATCATGTATAATAAAGATAGTTAAAGAACGGCAAGACTTTAACGGAAAGGAGTTAAAAACATGATGGAGGTAGCAGAAATGAATGAATTAGAATTAAAAGACCAGGCAATCAAAGAGTTTGTAAATCTGCAAAGATTAAAAGCTGCAGAGGACAAAGACAGAGAGATTGAATATCAAGAAAAAATTTTAAAAGCAAGGATGCAGGCTTTAGGGATTCCAACGGAGGATTTAGAAATTAAATAGTTCAAAAAGCGGAGGCTTGCCACTCCGCTATATTAGTCCAAGAGATACAGGGCTAATAACCAGGAAGGGAGAATGGAGAAAAAATGGACGGTATGACGAAAGAAGAAATGCAAAGGTTTTTAAACCGAGAAGCTAAAAAGGGGAGTACCGAGATAGAAGCATTAAAGGCATTAGCTGAAATACTTGGAATCAAATTCCCGGGGCAAAAAGAAAAGGCTGAATAATCAGCCTGTAACACAGAAAGGGCGGCGGACGAAAGCCGCTTTTTCTGTAAAATTATTATAGCATGATTTTGGACACTGCAAAAAGTCAAATGTCTCAAAATGGTCTCAAAAGGATTTGAAATAAGCTGATTTTTCAATGGTTACAACGATTTTGATGTGTTGACTTTTAATCAAGTTGTCCGGGGTTCGAATCCCCGCACGCTCAGGTGTAAGAAATGGCGCAATCCCGCGGTTTTTATATTTACAGTAAAGTTGTGATTTTAATTATCGGCTCATCCAATACATGAACTGGTATCTCGTCGTCAAAAGAAAAAAGGTTCGGGTCTTCTTCACCTTCAAATATTTAGGTTTGTACAACTTTCTTCATTGAATTTACAAGCCAATATTCTCTGACTCCGGTAGTACGATATTTAAATAACTTGACAGCATAATCCATTCTGGTGCTGGAAGGATAAGTAACTTCGATAATCCAATCAGGAGCTCTGGCGCATCCTTTATCATTAATTCCTTTTTTCCTTTTATAGTCTTTAGTACAACAGGGATATAAAACAAGTATAAGACATTTTAACGATATTTGCCAGAAGTTACGGATTTGTTTTGCTGTACAATATAATTGTAATGAAAATACTGCTGGATATAATCATGTGCAATAAATAGTTAAGTGTCCCATATCTGAGAGGATTTCCCGTTTTTCAGATGGTTTTTCTGGACCAGTTCGGTTGAACAGGCTTCACTGGGGTTGTGATAGGATTGAAAATAATATCATTTTAATATCACAGAGGAAAGAAAAATCCCTGTAGTGGCTGGCTACAAGGATTTTTCTTTTTGTTATAGTTATCTAAAAGGAATGAGAGTAAAGTGTGGCACTGCAAAGGTCTTATTCACAGTGCGTCAACTTAATGAGGGGGGATAGTTGTCTGTCTTTCAACTATCTGACACTTATTATAATG
>CATJPU010000161.1 GCA_949742505.1 uncultured Lachnospiraceae bacterium
GATTTTGACCTGCTCTGCGCGGGATTTCCTTGCCAGGCATTCTCAATCGCTGGACGGAGGGAAGGATTTGCAGACGCAAGGGGAACCCTGTTCTTTGAAGTTGCCAGACTGGTTAAAGCCAGACGGCCTGCTTATTTTCTCCTTGAAAACGTACCCGGCCTGCTTTCGCATGACAAAGGGCGGACGTTTCACACCATCCTCCGTACATTTTATGAACTGGGGTATCATGTGGAATGGAAGGTGCTTAACAGCAAGGACTTTCAGGTCCCGCAATCGAGAAGGAGGGTGTACATTATCGGATATCTTGATGGAAGATGTGCCGGAAAAATACTTCCTTTCCCCACAGCAGACGGAGCGCCTCTTATACAGGTCATCCCGGGAGCACAGGGAAAAAGGGTCTACCACCCGGACGGAGTAAGCTGCACGCTGACCTCCAGTGCGGGCGGCATGGGCGGGAAAACCGGCCTGTATGAGGTGGGTGTCCCGATTAAGGAGGCAACGAAGAAAGGCTATAAGATGGCATATGAGGGGGACAGCATTGACCTTGGGTATGCATCCATGAATACCAGAAGGGGGCGTGTGGGGCATGGGATTGCCCATACACTGACTACCGGGAGCCAGCAGGGGACGCTGCACTTTGTAGACCTGTCTCCGCCGCCTTTGGTGACGGAAACAGCGCGGTGTCTGCATACCAAGCAGAATAACAGTGTGTTCCGGCGTAAGGGAGAAACCTCCGGCGTGCTGGAGGAGCCGGAAGAGCCGATGTTCACGCTTACCGCTACTGACCGGCATGGCGTTTCCTATCATGGCAGGATCCGCAGGCTGGTGCCGAGGGAATGTCTGCGGTTGCAGGGATATTATGACAATCAGATTGACAAGATGATGGAAGATATGTCCGACAGCCAGCTGTATAAGCAGGCGGGAAACGGCGTGACAGTGACGGTAATAGAAGTAATCGGGAGAAATTTGTCTGCTGTGCATGAGGAACTGAAAAAGCAGGGAAAGGAAGATGCGGATGCCGATTGATATTAAGGATCAGTATTTCGGTACGGAGATTGAGATGACTTGCATTTCAAGGGAGCGGGCGGCAAAGGCGGTTGCGGAACTGTTTGGGACTGCTCCTTCTTATGATGGCGGATACTATGGCGTCTGGAAGGTGAAGGACCGGGAGGGAAAGGATTGGACATTCACTTATGACGGCAGTATCCATACCCAGGTCAGGCGTAACGGACAGTATGTCAGTGCGTCTGCGGATTATAGTACGGAAATGGTAAGCCCGAAGCTTACGTACAGCGAGATGGAAAAGCTCCAGGAGGTGGTGCGGTGCCTGAGAAGGAATGGAGGACGGGTCAATCCGTCCTGTGGAATGCATGTGCATGTGGATGCTTCCAACCACACCCCGAGAAGCATCAAAAATGCCCTGACGATCATGTACTCCAAGGAAGATATCCTGTTCAAGGCGCTGAAGGTGCAGACGGCGAGGGAGGCAAGTTACTGCCGGAAGGTGCGTCCTGCTGTGCTGGAAGAAATACGGAAGATGCCGAACAGCAATATCTCCATGGATAAGCTGAAACGGGCATGGTATGAGGGGCGCGATGGAAGCCAGCAGCATTATGACAGCACCAGATATTATGCTTTAAATGTACATGCTGTGTTTTCCAAGGGGACGCTGGAGTGGAGGTGTTTTGAAAGCACGCTCCATGCAGGGAAGGTGCGGGCGAATATTACGCTCGCACTTGCTATTTCCGCGCAGGCGATCAACCAGAAATGTACGCATATGAAAAAAACGGAGATTTCTGAGAACCCCTGTTTCACCTTCCGCACATTCCTGCTCCGGCTGGGGTTGATCGGCCCGGAATATAAGAATGTCCGGGAGCATCTTCTGGCGAATCTGGAGGGCGACCGGGCGTGGAGATATGACAAAGGGAGTTATGAGTGTTTCAGACGCAGAAATGAAACGGGGAGAGAAAGGTAGAGGGAGGTGAGAACGTGGAGAAATCATTGTATTTTGCTTATGGAAGCAACATGAACTTAGACCAGATGGATTTCCGATTTCCGGCGGCGAAAGCGGTAGGAACTGTCCGGCTGGAGGATTACCGGCTGGCATTCTGCGGAAAAGCATCCGGGTGCGGTGTTGCCACGATCCTGCCGGAAGCGGGCAGCCATGTGGAGGGTGTATTGTGGGAGATTACGCCGGAGTGCGAAAGAAGTTTGGACAGATATGAAGGGTACCCCCATCTGTATGGCAAAGAAATGGTCTGTGTCAAAAATAAAGATGGGATA
This sequence comes from uncultured Lachnospiraceae bacterium, assembly GCA_949742505.1. Taxonomy (GTDB): domain Bacteria; phylum Bacillota; class Clostridia; order Lachnospirales; family Lachnospiraceae; genus Claveliimonas. Next base: position 2,284 of record CATJPU010000161.1, read on the forward strand.
GGGACAGAAGTGATGGTTTATACGATGAATCCGCCGTATAAAGAGCATCCGTCCAGACCGTCCCGGTTATATCTGGATGGGATCTTGGAAGGATGCAGGCAGAACGGCATCCGGCTTGGAGCTGTGCGGGAGGCGGTGAAGCGTACCCGGGCAGAGGAAAGGGAAGGGAAACCGGCTGCAGGAAGCAGAAAAAAATATAGGGAAAGATAAAAGACCGCAGGGAAACACAAGACCCTGCGGTCTTTTGACTGTTTTGATAAGTAAAGGAGATTTGAATGAGATTAAATGAAATGAAGACAAGGGCTGCCGCATTTGGACTTGCCCTGCTGATGGCAGTGAGTCCGTTTGGCAGTGCAGCACAGGTATCTGCGGCAGAGACACCGGAAACACATGAAAATAAAACGGAAGTATCAGCTGTAGAGGCGCAGGATATCACAAAGAGTGTGGATGACGATTCTTTTATGCCGGAGACCTGCATGGAGGGAATCCGGTATGATGCAGAGAAGGAAGAAGTAACGCTGGTGACGATCAGGGCAGAGGACGGCGGTGATTATGAGCCGGGAAAGGCAGGCACTTATGTTGCGGAATATACGGTTGTACCGAAGGATCAGAGCGACAGCTATCTGGTCTCCCGTAAGATTATCCTGACGGAAACGGAAGGGGAATCCCATGCGGAGGAAAACGGCGGCCGGAGGCAGAAGAAGGATACGGAATCGGAGGATGATTCGGAAGGGGATCCTGATTCAGGAATGGATGAGCCGGAGGTTACCATTACCAGCGTGGATGAAACCGATACAGAGGCAGAGCTTCAGCAGCTGGAGGAGGATATTGAAGAAGGAAATGTGATGATCCTTTCTGCAGCGGAGGTATTTTCTGCAAGGTCAGGAAACAGCGTGCATCTGGAGAAAGGGGAAACCCTTTATTACCCGTCTTATTTAGGGAACTTTTTCACCACAAGGTTCCGGGTAAATGGGAAGATTGCCTACTGCATCCAGTCCCACAAATTTGCACCGCCCAGCGGCGAGTATGTGGCGCAGGTGCTGGATTCCAATCAAAATCTACAAAAGGCTCTTTACTATGGCTATGGCGGAGCCGGTGATATATCTGCATCTTATCTGTCCGGGAAGAGCGCGGATGAACGGTATATCTATACCCATATCGCGGCAAGCTACGCATATGCAGGCGATTATGCATTTACCGGGTGCAGCTATGACAGCCTGGTAAATGCAGGGGTGATTGCATATATTGACCATCTTTTCGGCATGGAAGAACCGCCGAAGGGAGAATTATCCCTGTCAGTAAGCAGTATGAA
>CATJPU010000162.1 GCA_949742505.1 uncultured Lachnospiraceae bacterium
CTATTTATTTAGTTCACGCTTAACCTATATAGTATCTTAACACACAAATTGTCTAAATTCTACAAAAATTTGCATAAATTATTGTTAATTTCTACCCATTCCCGTTATTTTTCGCGCATTCCTGTTAGTTTTTTCACTATACATATCTTATAGAGAGCTCCGTACTTCTTTTCCATCCAGATACTTTTAATTCTCCAATTCAACAACCAGATAGAATCCCCGGTCCGTCTCCTCAATCTTCCGAATCATCCCTGTCCGGGACTTGATGCGTTCCGTTGTCCGGTAAATTCCCGACATAGCAACCGAAGGTTCTACCAAATACGTATATCTGCCGGCGCTGGGACTCCGCTCGCTGATACGGACTTCCTGCCCTTCTTCCACCTGCCCCGGCCTCTCCATCTTAAATCTTTCCAGTCTCATCTAATCCCTCACCAAACCTTTCATCTTCATTTTTCTACGTTCCATACTTGCAAAATTTCCACTTGTACGGTTGGAAACTCAGAAATGCATTTGAGACTGATATAATTATATCAGTTTCCTGTATGACTGTCTTCGATTTTAATATCTCCCGCGCCCGCTCCATAATGAATCACTCCTGCACAGACAATCCACATTCCCAGATAACCCATGCGTGGTATTCCGGTCTCAACAAACCCAAACAGCACTAAAATAATTATCATTGCAGTCAGCCCTGCCGCCATCAATGCAATTCTGCCTGTTTTACACATAAAAAATACACCTCACTTCCTATAATCAAGACTATAGCAAATAAGGTGTCCCTTAATCTGTACACTACTCTATGATTCTAAAATCGTCATCCTCTTCTAAGTCATCTTCCAGCTCCAACTCAGATTCATCTTCCAAATCATCCTCAGAATACTCATCCTCATCGTAATCAAAATCGCCCAGCTCTTCATCCAGAATATCATCTTCCGGATAATCGTCCAAAAGCAGCCTCGCTTTCTCAACTTCCGTCTCTCTGGATATCTGCCGTTTCTTCTCGTCCGCTCTCTTCTCCTGCTTCCGGCCTACCTGTCTGGAACGCATAATAAACTGCACGATCATACACAAAATAATCAGCGCAAGTGGAATTGCAATCACTGCAATCATATTCCTATTCAGCCCCATCATAGATACTGCGGCGCTGCCAGCCATAAAACCTCCGCTTATAGAAGTAACAATAATCACAAGAGGATCAAAGACCTTCATTGTAACGATTGCAACAATCAGGCCAAGCGCAAGGCTGATTCCAAGCACAGGCAGCGTGCTCAACTTCGTGATTAGTACGCAGAGTCCGGTAACAAGAAATATCATATAGAAGAAAATCCCGACTTTATAAAAGATGCAGGCCAGCACTGCCATCAAAAGCGCACCTCCGAGCATAACTCCTACAGATGCTATCTCGGATAGATTCGCCGCACCGGCAATTCCGCCGCCTGCCGCTGCTCCCAGAAGAAATCCCATGAATGCAGCCCACACTCTTACCATTTTCAATCCAAACAAGCCAATCATCAGACCTATCACGATTGTAATAATCAGTACGGTCATGTTCTGCAGAAAAAGCATCCCGGTTCCGGTTATCTGATCAATACGTGTTACTACTTCATTCATACTTCTTCTCCTTCGCGTCCTCTAATTCAGCCATATTTGTGAAGTATATCACAAATATGCCTAAAATGCAACGGAGCCTGTCTCTGTTCCGTTAATTACATAATACACCGCATTCTCTTCCGGCTTAATATAAAGATCCATCGTTTTGATATCGCCAATCTTCCCGCCCGACTTGGTCCAGGCCTTCTTTACGTCGGCAATCATTGTCTTCTCTTCTACCTTCTTGCTGCCATATTCAACGTAAGCGCTTACTTTGATTTCTTTCTTTGCCGCGGGCTTTTTCTCTGCCTTAGGAGCAGATTTCTTCTCTGCCTTCTTCGGCTCAGCTTTCTTTACGTCTGCAGTTTTCGCATCTGCCTTCTTTACCGCTGCAGTTTTCGCATCTGTTTTCTTTGCTGCTGCAGTTTTCGGTTCTGCTTTCTTTACTTCTGCGGTCTTCGGCTCTGCCTTTTTGGCGGCTGCGGCTTTCGCATCTGTTTTCTTTGCTGCTACAGCTTTCTCTTTCATTTCCGCTGCATCTGTCTCTGGTTTTGCGATATCTGCTGCCTTCGCTTCAACCGTATTCACAGCCGTTGTCTTACTCGTTTTCCTTGTTGCCATAATACTTCCTCCTCATATCTCTGCTTCTATATCATTTGTTTTTGATTTCCACGTATCAGAGATTATTATAGCACATGTATCACATATTTCAATTGTAGTTTATACCGTATTTCCAATCAATTATCTCATTTTTTTGGTAACTTCTCCATATAATCAGCAGGCGAACGTCTTAAGCTCTGCCTTTGTCTGTTCTCCTACCGTTCTTGATATGACCTCCCCGTTTTTAAAGATTAAAAATGTAGGAATAGACATCACACGATATTGTCTCGCAACTTCCATTGCCTCATCAATGTCAAGCTTACATACTTTCATATCCTGAAGTTCATCCGCAAGTTCTTCAACAATCGGTCCCATCGCCTGACAGGGTCCGCACCATTTTGCCCAAAAATCTACCAATACCGGCTTTTCTGAATCCAATACAACCTCTTTAAAATCTTCTGCCGTAACATGTATTGCTGCCATATCTTTCTCCTTCACTTCTTTTTTAATTAGTCTGTTTGTTTCCATCCATATTATACACGATTCTGCCAAAAACACCTATGCATAATCCAAAAAAATTCACTCTTTTTTTCCAAGCCTTATGGCCTCCATCTCCCGGGCCAGTTTTTCATCCATATTGTCAAAGAGATAATTTCTTCCGGATTTTTTATGCCTCTCCCATTCTTCTCTGATTTGATGTTCCACCAGGCGTACTTCCTCTCTAAATTCTCTTGCAGAAACCAGCTTCGCGCCCTGTCCTGTTGTAATAACCTGCTCCACTCCATCGGAAGTTGCGACTGTAACATGATACTTACGCCCAATCTCGTGAACGACTTTCTCAATATACTGGTCGGCCGTTTCCGCCTCCTTCGTATATACTACATAAATGTTGTGATACCTCTGAATCTCCAGCGCTTCGCCCTCCACCTTATAAGCGTCAAATACCAGAATCAGAGTACATTTCTTAAATCCCTGATAGTTGCTTAACACATCCATCAGTTTGTTTCTTGCCGCTTCAATATTATCTTTGGCCAGTTCTTTTAACTCATCCCATGCAAAAATGATATTGTATCCATCCACCAGCAAATATTCCCTCTCAGTTTCCGCTTTTTTCTCCCGTCCTTTCTCTGGCAAAGCAGTTACCGTCTGTCTTCCCGGGGGATTCCTACGCTCTATTTTCCCATAGGTACGGATAAAAATATCTTCCAGCTCCTTCTCTTCTCTGGCATTCCATTCAGCCCCTCCCGCAGAAGGCGCTCTCTTCCCAGACAAACTGCTTTTCCCCACGCTCCTGCCTGTCCGTCTTTCTGTCTTTCCTTTTTGTTTTTTCAGCTGACTTTCTATATGCATGTGCCGAAACACTTCATTCCAGGGTACGTAGATTCCCGCCCCATGAGAACAGAACACCGAACCTGTCGGATTCTTCTCGTCTGTCTCTGGGTCATATCCCGCCGTCTCTATTATCCCCTCCGCATTCTGACAGGGTTCATAACCCTTCAAAGTACAAAAGAGCCGACCTCTGCCTTTACTATATGCCGCCACTTCCAACTGATAATCCCGCATCTCAGACACCGGAGCGCTTCCCCGTATTACCGAGAAATCTCCCTCCGTCTTCGGCGGTTCAAATTCCCCGTTCATTTTCTGAATATCATTCAGAGCTCGTCCCACATTCTCCGCAGGAATCTCCAGTGAGAAAGCATAATAAGGCTCTAACAGCACGCTCTCTGCCTGCATCAGCCCCTGACGAACCGCTCGATACGTCGCCTCGCGGAAATCGCCTCCTTCGGTGTGCTTTAAATGGGACCGCCCTGCTGCCAGTGTTATCCGCATATCGGTAATGGCTGAGCCCGTCAGGACTCCTCTATGCTCTTTCTCCTGCAAATGGGTCAGTATCAATCGCTGCCAGTTTCTGTCCAGCGCATCCTCGCTGCAATCCGAAGAAAAGACGAGACCCGTTCCTGTCTCCCCGGGCTCCATAATCAAATGAACTTCCGCATAATGACGCAAAGGCTCAAAATGTCCCACTCCTTCTACCGTATTCCGAATCGTCTCTTTGTACACAATATTCCCGGTATCAAAAGATACCCTGACACAAAACCGCTCTTCAATCAGACTCTTTAATATTTCAAGCTGAATCTCTCCCATGATCTGCACGTAAATTTCCGCCAGTTCCTCATTCCACAGAACGCGCAGCATCGGGTCTTCCTCTTCTAACTGGCGAAGATTTTTCAGCATTATGTGTGCATCCGCCCCTGCCGGCAGGACGACCCGGTAACTTAATACCGGCTCCAGCATCGGAATCGCCTGTCCCGTTTCCAACCCCAGCCCTTCTCCCGGATAGGTGCGGCTAAGCCCCGTTACCGCACAAACCATCCCGGCGAACGCCTCCTGCACAGTCTCATACTTCTCTCCGGAATAGATACGAATCTGATTTACCTTCTCCTGCCATATAGCTGCTTCTTCATCCACATCCCGCTTCCGGTTCGTCAAAAGCTCCTTCACTTTCAGACATCCGCCTGTAATCTTCATATGGCTCAGACGCATTCCGGCAGAATCCCTGGAAATTTTAAATACCCTTGCGCCAAAATCTTTTGGATAAACCGGAACTTTTATATAATGCTCAAGCCCCCGAAGCACCTCCTTTATCCCCTGCATTTTCAAAGCAGAGCCAAAATAGCACGGAAATACCTTCCGGGAATGAATCAGCCGTCGAAGAGTCTCCTCAGAAAGCTTGTCAGTTTCCAAATATTCCTCCATCGCTTCCTCTTCTAATACGGCCATACTCTCCATTGCCTCTATCTTTTCATTCCCTTTATCAAAGGGCATGCATCCTTCTGATAATTGTTCTTTCATTCCAGACAACAGACCTTCTCTGTTTGTTCCTTCCCGATCCATCTTATTGATAAAAAGAAAAGTGGGAATCTGATATCTCTCAAGCAGCCGCCACAGAGTTCTTGTATGTCCCTGCACTCCGTCCGCCCCATTGATAACAAGAATCCCATAGTCCAGCACTTGCAGTGTCCGCTCCATCTCCGCAGAGAAATCCACATGCCCCGGCGTATCCAGAAGAGTAACTGCCAAATCCCCCAGTGTAAATTCAGCCTGACTAGAAAAGATGGTGATTCCTCTGCTTTTCTCCAGTTCGTGAGTATCCAAACAGGCGTCCCCATGGTCCACCCGCCCCCGCTTCCGGATTCTTCCGGTCTCGTAGAGAATCCCCTCCGACAGCGTCGTCTTTCCCGCATCCACATGGGCCAATATGCCAATGCATATATGTTTATCCGGTTTATTTTCTGATGTATCATCCATCGGAAATACCCCTTTCTTTACTATTATAAAAATTTAGTCCATTCAATGGCTTTGCCGTCAAGCGCCGCATAAATCAGCTTATCATGCCCGTCATACACCAGTTTCAGAGAAAAGAACGTATCTCTCTCCAGAAGAAGCCTGTGGAAAATCAAATCTCCTTCCCACAGATTCAGTTCTAAAAGCCTTGAAATCTCCACCCATTCCAAGTCCCCTTCATCACAAGAAATCATCTCTCCCTCAAATCCATCCGCTGTAAACAACGACATATATTCCGTTACTCCGTTTCCAGATACAAAGGTTACCATAGCGCGGTAATGATAAGAAGTAAGCGTAAGTCCCGTCTCCTCCTTTACTTCTCTGAGCAGACACTCTTCCGGACTCTCATCCTTCTCAAAATGTCCTCCCACGCCAATCCATTTGCCCTCGTTTACATCATTCTTCTTCACATTCCTGTGAAGCATCAAATATTTTCCACCCTTTTCTATATAACACAATGTACTTAATTCTGCCATTCCACTTCTCACTTTCTATATTTATACCCAAAGGCGCCCCTTAATACATGCTCTTTGGGCAGACAGACCAACATTCGTCAAAGCAATCATAGTTACTGTTTGCAGGTAAACCTGCAAACAGTAACTAAAAATTTCTTCCACAAATCCATATCCATATGTTATGATATCTTCTATATCTTATTGAACATTAGCAGTTCAATAAGTATATCTTATCGGATTTATGGGAGAAATGCAATGAACCGGACCATTAATTATGAAATATCTGAAACCGAAGCCGGGCTTCGGGTAGAACAATATCTGAAGCGAAAGGGATATTCTTCCCAGAATCTTGCCGCTATCAAACGGATGCCAAAAAGCGTCTTAGTTAACGGCATTCATTATTATATGAACCAGTCTCTTGCCCCCGGCGACCAGTTAACCGTTCAAATAACCGAGACGAAGAGCTCTGAAAAAATTCCACCGGCAAATCTTCCTCTGGACATCATATACGAAGACGAAGATATCATCGTTATCAACAAACCCGCAGGGATGCCCATACATCCCTCACTAAACAATTATTACAATACTATGGCGAACGCACTTGCCTGGTACTATCAGGAGCAGAATAAACCGTTTGTTTTCCGCTGCTGTAACCGGCTCGACAGGGACACTTCGGGCCTCACCGTTGTGGCAAAGCATTTGGTAAGCGCCGGAATCCTGTCCGCTATGACCGAAAGAAGAGAAGTACATCGGGAATATCTGGCTATCGCCGAAGGACATGTAATGCCCGAAGCCGGAACGATTAACGCTCCTTTAGGCAGAAAGCCCGGAACAATTATTGAACGAACGGTAGACTGGGAATCGGGAGAACCAGCCGTTACCCATTACCGTCTTGTGTCCTCCGACGAACGCCACAGTCTTGTGGCATTGAAGCTGGAAACCGGCCGCACTCATCAAATCCGTATCCATATGAAACACCTTGGCTACCCATTAATCGGAGACTATCTCTACAATCCGGATATGTCCTGTATCGGAAGACAGGCGCTGCACTCCCACAGACTTTCCTTTCCCCATCCTATAACCGGAAAGGCAATGGACTTTCAGGCGCCGCTTCCGGCGGATATGCAGGCAGTACTGTAAACCAGTTATTGCCTCATCGTTATTCCGCCGTATATTTCGCATACTCGCTGTCAACATCAAATCCATGATTCAGCGGCCTGCCGCCCTTTATCTTCTCCGGCTCTTCTCTTCCGCCAGAAGCGCCGCCCCAATCGCCCCGGCATATCTGCCGTTCTCCGTCGGCTGAACCGTTTTACCGAGTTTTCTGGAAAGAATATCTGTAAAATATACGCTGCTGCTGATTCCTCCTGTAAGAATAATTTTATCAGACAGATTCTTTCTTCCTGCAAGCTGCGCCACCTTAGCCGCAACAGAATCCACCACTCCTGCTGCGATATCTTCCCGTTTCTTTCCTTCTCCGATATAATTAATGACCTCTGACTCCGCGAACACAGTGCAAAGTGAACTAATCGCGAGCACCTGCCCGATATCCGCCATATCAAATAATTCCTGCAGCGTCACCCCCAGCCGGTTCGCCATAATCTCCAGGAATTTCCCCGTTCCGGCGGAACATTTGTCATTCATCAGAAAATCCTGCACCGAGCCTGCGGCAACCAGAATTACCTTGGTATCCTGTCCCCCCACGTCAATAATCGTGCAGTCATCCCCCGCCAGTTCTCTGCCGCCTCTTGCATGACAAGTTATCTCTGTAATCACATAATCTGCAAAATCAACGGCTACCCTTCCATAGCCAGTGGCAACTACCTTCACTTCGTCCGAGGAAACATCAATTCCTTCTTCCAGAAGTTTCTCCCTGATCGTCATGGTAGTTTCCTTACTGCTCCATCCTGTGGGCAGTACAAACATAAGCTCCTTCCCGCCTCTTACCGCAGTCTTAGAAGCCGTCGAGCCAATATCAATACCTACATAATACATCTTCTTTCTCCCTAGTTCAAATTGTTATTGCCCGCAGAAGAGCTAGCAATACCGATCTCTGTGAGGATTAAAACCCTTCTCTACCTCTGCGATTTTCAGAATATCAATCTCTTTTTCCATTACCGTTTCCTGGATTTTCTCCAAATCATCTTTTTCTACCATCAATGACACGCCGCAGCACTTACTCGCACTTCTGGGGGTCGGGGCAATCACTGCCCAAACCCCCAGTCTTTTTAACTCTCTGTAAAGCCGCATGGCGTTGTCATGATTGGGAAAAAGCACATAATGCTGAATCTCTGCCATCCTCTTTCCCTCACCGGATATTCCTTCAATAATTAATTATTCAACATCTCTACAAATGCGCTGACTCTTGTACGGAGCTGCTGTGCGTCGCTGTCTGTATAATCGGTCTCAATTCCCAGAACTGGAATACCCTCTTCTTTCAGCGCGCGTTCTACAAAATAGCCCTCTGTGTCATACAGGTTACAGAACTTCAAGTTCACGTCAATAATACCGTCAACCTTATATTCCTTTGCAAGGCGAATAATATCGTCAATTCTTGCATGGTTCGGCGTAAAGCATGCACAGTTAATCCCCATATAGCGCTCTGCAATCGCATCAATCTGTTCTTCCAAGGTCTCCTTCGTCTCATCCACATAACGTTCAAAATACCGGGTTCCGGTACACATCTCTTCACAGACAACGACTGCGCCGCTGGTCTCAACGATATTATGGAGCTTCCAGTTCGGAATAGCAAGAGGCGTACCTGTAAGCATAATTCTCTTGGTTCCTGCCGATACCACGCTCACACCCTCTGCAATCCGTTTCTCTAACTCGTCGCACAGCTTATTCGTCATCTGTGCAAACCTGGCCGGATCATCATAGAATGCAATCTGGGAAATCACCAGCGCATCCGTTCCGCTAATCGGCACAGTCTCGCTCTTGCGGCACTCATACAACCTTGCAAGAGCCTTTCTTTTATTGTTAATCAGCTTAATGTTCTCTGCCAGTTTCTCCGGGGTCACCTGATTGCCGGTAAATTTCTCCACAACATCCTTAAGCGCAGCAATCTCTTCCGCCCATGCTTTTACATCCTTAACGCGCTTCATCTGCGGCAAATCCATTACATGAACCGGAACATCCTCCGATAGAATCTCCCACGCCTTCTTCTTGCCGTCACAGGTAGTCTCACCGATATACATATCGGCAATTCTAAAAAAAGGACAGGTCCGGTCTAATCTGGCGCCCACAGAGGCCTTAATCAGCGGACAGGTATTCGTCGGCAGAACCTTCTCCCCTCCCGGAACCCAGAACTGAGAACCTCCGCAAAGACCCGTTGCAATCGCATCCGCTGCAAAAATCACTTCATCCGGAACATATACACAGAAAGTGCCAAAAACCTTTCCTCCATTTTCCTGATGAGCAATCAGCTCCGAGGGGCGAATGCCATGAATATCAGCAACCACCATATCATAATAGTCCATTCCCTCCGGACGGTTTTCCTGTGACAGAAAAACATCTCCTACCGCCTGCGGAAGCACTGCGCACAATTGATCATGCAGCTCTAAATTCATCCCCAGTTCTTCCCACATCTTGTGATTATCAGCCATGTAACGTTACCTCCTAATTGAAATATTTCCTATAATTTTCTTCTATTAGAGTAACATTTTTATGCAGAATCAACAATCTGTTTACAGGCTTTTCCCATTCAAACCATCTATAATCATACTATCTTATATATAGCCTCTATACACTTATCTATTTCCTCTTCCCGGTTAACGGCGCTGAACGCAAATCGTACCGTTCCGCCTGGAAATGTACCCAGAGACCGATGCGCCACAGGAGCACAGTGAAGCCCTACCCTGGTCATAATTCCGGCTTCCTGCTCCAATTCAAAAGCCGCCACCGCATTATCCCTGATCTGAAAATCCAGAGATACTACAGCAATTCTGTTTTCACAGTTATTGCGTCCTACAATCCGTATTCCGGAAATCCCTCGCAGACTTTGCAAAAAATACTCTGTAAGTTCCATCTTTCTCCGATGTATTCTGTCAAGTCCTGTATCCTCCAGATAGGAAAGCGCCGCATGAAGCCCGATGATTCCCGGAAGGTTCATCGTACCGCTCTCATATTTGTCAGGAAGATTCTCCGGCATAATAAGGGAATCCGATAAACTTCCCGTTCCTCCCGCAACGAGAGGGCTCATCTCCTTATCCAAACGTTCCGATATCAGAAATCCTCCGATTCCCTGAGGACCAAGAAGCCCTTTATGGCCTGTAAATGCAAGAAAGTCAATCCCCCATTTCTCCATATCAATATCCAGCGTCCCTGCTGTCTGCGCAGTATCCACTCCAAATATCAGTCCGCGCCTCGCACAGAGTTCTCCAATTTCCTGAATCGGAACCACCGTTCCGCATACATTCGATGCATGAGTCACCAGAACCGCTCTTGTATTCTTCTGTATACAGGCTGCAAGGTCCTCTGCTCTTAAATTCCCTTCTCTGTCCACCGGCGCAATATCATAGGATACGCCAATTCCTTTTAATTGCTCTAACGGACGCATCACTGCATTATGCTCCAGTCCGGTTACAACGATATGATCCCCGGAATGCAGGAATCCCTTCAAAAAGAAGTTCAGGGAATAGGTTACATTCGGTGTAAACACTACTCCCCTCGAATCGTGCGCATGGAAAAGCTTGGCAAGCTGTTCTCTGGTATCCAGCACCACACCCTCAATCTCATATGCGCCTTCATAATTACCTCTGTTAATATTAAACGCACCCTGTGCAAGCAGCTTTGCCATGGCCTCCGGCACCCCGGGCGCCTTAGGCCATGATGTACTGCCATTATCAAAATATATCTTCTCCATAACTAGCCTTCGTAACTGCACTCATTCTGCCATGAACGCCATCCCAATTCCGTTCATTCTACCATGAACGCCGCCTCGATTTCGCTTCGCTTCATCTCAGTGTTCGTTTCACTCACATATCCCTTACAGAAGATGCTCTTGTCTCTGCAAGCAGACAACGCATCTTCTGCAAGGACTGTGTTCATTCTACCATTCAAACTTCTTCTCGAAGTAGGTGTTCAAGTCTTCAATCTTCACCCGCTCCTGCTCCATGGTATCTCTGTCGCGAACGGTAACTGCTCCGTCTTGCTCCGAATCAAAGTCATAGGTTACGCAGAACGGCGTGCCAATCTCATCCTGACGGCGGTAGCGTTTCCCGATGTTCCCTCTCTCGTCATACTCGCAGTTGTATTTCTTAGAAAGCTGTGCATATACCTTCTCGGCTCCGTCTTTCAGCTTCTTAGACAACGGCAGCACGCCAATCTTCACCGGTGCAAGAGCCGGATGGAAATGAAGCACAGTTCTCATATCCGGCTTCTCTTCGGTTCCGATATTCTCTTCGTCGTATGCGCTGCAGAGGAATGCAAGCACCATTCGGTCTGCTCCCAAAGAAGGCTCGATGACATACGGAACATACTTCGTCTTCTTCTCATCATCAAAATAAGTAAGATCCTGCTTGGATACCTCAATATGCTGAGACAAATCATAATCGGTACGGTCTGCAATTCCCCACAGCTCGCCCCATCCGAATGGGAATAAGAATTCGATATCTGTAGTTGCCTTACTATAGAAGGATAACTCTTCCTTATCATGGTCCCGGTAACGGACTTCTTCATCCTTAAGCCCCAGTGTGCTCAGCCAGTCCAGGCAGTACTTCTTCCAATAAGCAAACCACTCAAGATCCGTATCCGGCTCACAGAAGAACTCCATCTCCATCTGCTCAAACTCTCTGGTACGGAAGGTAAAGTTACCCGGTGTAATCTCGTTGCGGAAAGACTTTCCAATCTGACAGATACCAAATGGAATCTTCTTTCTGGAAGTACGCTGTACGTTCTTAAAATTCACAAAAATACCCTGTGCCGTCTCCGGGCGCAGATATACTACATTCTTCGCATCCTCTGTAACTCCCTGGAAAGTCTTAAACATTAGATTAAATTCCCGAATCTCTGTAAAATTGTGTTTACCGCAGGTAGGGCAGGGAATCTTATGCTCCGCAATAAACTCCTGCATCTTCTCATGACTCCAGCCGTCAATGCTGTCGCCGATATCTATGTTGTTCTCATGCGCATAATCTTCAATCAGCTTATCTGCGCGAAAACGCTCGTGACATTCCTTACAGTCCATCAAAGGATCGCTGAAACCACCCAGATGACCGCTGGCAATCCATGTCTGAGGATTCATCAGAATCGCACAGTCCACGCCCACATTATACGGAGACTCCTGAACAAACTTCTGCCACCACGCCTTCTTAACGTTATTCTTAAGCTCCACACCCAGATTGCCATAGTCCCATGTATTCGCCAGACCACCATAAATCTCAGAACCCGGATATACAAATCCCCTTGATTTTGCCAGCGCTACAATCTTATCCATTGTCTTTTCCACCATCAGTTCTTCCTCTTTCTTTCATTATACTTTGCCGGACGTTAGTCCGCCTGCCCGAAAGGCATATATTAAAATATACCCCATGAACCCATAATGGCCATCCGGCCGTTTTACAAGGTATACCCTAACTCTACACATGCTGTTTTCCATACTGCTCTAAATAGGCTGCTGCCTGTTCTAAGGATACGCCAGTCCGTTCCTGAATCCTTTTCAGGAGCACTGCATCGTCAATTCCCTCTTCCTGCCCAAATTCAATAAGTAACTGTGCTTTTCCCTGATTTATGCCCTGACTGATGCCCTGGCGAATCAATCGCTCAGACTCTGTTTCAATTACCGTTCCCCCCATAATATTTACCAGCCTTTCCTCATTTTTATTCCCATTTGTAATATGTGTAACAATCGTATTGATAAATCCCTTTAAATCAATCAGTTCATTCTCGGTTAATTCCTTCGCTTCATACAAACGGACCAGTTCATTCCTGAAATATTCCAAGTCCCGTACCGCATTCTCTATATTTCCTCCGGATATCATATCCTTTTCATACCTTGCAATATAGAACGGAATATAAGGAAACAGTTTCTTTTCAACGATATATTCCTTTGTAA
>CATJPU010000163.1 GCA_949742505.1 uncultured Lachnospiraceae bacterium
CTTCATGTTTGGGAACCTTCGTCTCGCTTAAGCGTAAAAGCCAACAGAGGCGAAGGGTATAAAAACTGGTTGGCATTGCCTGTCTTTGACAGGAATAATGTAGAAAGTAAAATAACCCCCAAACCATGAGGGATAAATAAGGAGAAGAAGAAAATGGCGAAGGTTTTGTTAGAGGATTGGAAAGAACAATACAGAGACGAAAAGATTGAATGTATGAGCAGGGACGAGATGTCCGCCCTTCAGAGCGAAAGACTTGTGAAGCAGGTAAAGAACGTGTATGAGAACGTGCCCTTCTACCGCAAAAAGATGGATGACTTAGGCGTGGAACCCGGAGACATCAAAGGGATTGAGGATATACATAAGCTTCCTTTCACAACGAAAGAAGATTTGCGGGATAATTATCCCTTCGGTCTGCTGGCTGTTCCCAGGGAGAAGATTGCCAGAGTGCAGGGAACCTCGGGAACCACTGGAAAGCTGACGCTGGCCGCTTATACAGAGAAGGATGTAGATATCTGGGGTGAATGTGTGGCAAGGGGCCTTATGATGGCAGGGCTGACATCTGCCGACCGCATTCATGTATGTTATGGATATGGATTGTTCACCGGCGGTATGGGATTGGATCTGGGCGCAAGGGCGCTGGGGGCGATGGCAATCCCGATGTCCTCCGGAAATACAAAGAGGCAGCTGATGTGTATGGAGGATTTCGGCGCTACTGCATTTGGGTGTACGCCTTCCTATGCGATGTATTTGGCTGAGGCCGCACAGGAAGCGGGGATTATTGACCGGCTGCAGACTAAGGCAAGTATCAATGGCGCAGAGCCATGGACCGACGAGATGCGGTTAAAGATTGAAGAGATTTTAAATATCAATACTTTCGATATATACGGACTTTGTGAGATTACAGGGCCTGGCGTTGCCATGGACTGTATCCATCATAAGGGACTTCATGTGTATGAAGATCATTTCTATCCGGAGCTTTTGAATCCGGCGGACCAGACCGCCTGTGCGGACGGAGAGACCGGAGAGCTGGTATTTACCACTCTCAGCAAGGAGGGAATGCCGCTTTTGCGCTATCGGACCAAGGACCTTACCAGCATTGACAGAAGTCCCTGTGAGTGCGGGAGGACTCTGCCCAGAATCCAGAAGTTCACTGGAAGAACCGATGATATGAAGGTTATCCGCGGCGTCAATGTATTCCCGACTCAGGTAGAGGCGGCGCTGTTGTCGATGGGAGGTCAGGTTGCGCCGCATTATCTGCTGATTGTAGACCGGGAGAACAATCTGGATGTACTTACCGTTATGGTAGAAGTTACAGAGGAATATTTCTCCGATGAGATTCGCAAGATGGAGGCGCTGAAGGAAAGAGTGGGAGCAGTATTAAAACAGGCTCTCGGCATTTCTGTCAGGGTGAAGCTGGTTGAGCCGAAGACCATCCAGAGAAGCGAAGGCAAAGCAAAACGTGTGATTGACAATAGAAGTCTGTAAGAGGAGGAATGAGATTATGAGTTTGAACAATACTGTACAACAGTTATCCGTATTTTTAGAGAACAGGGCAGGCCGTCTGGATGAAGTGCTTAAGGTGCTTGCGGCAGGGGGAGTAAATATTGTGGCTTTAAGCCTTGCAGACACCTCCGATTACGGAATGCTCCGCATGATTGTATCCGACCCTCATAAAGGACGTGTGGTGCTGAAAGATGCGGGGATTACGGCAATGCTGACGGATGTGGTTGCCTTTCGTGTGTCCCACGATACAGGTTCTCTCAGCAAAGCAATGCATCAGCTTGTGGAAGGTGAGATTAATATTGAGTATATGTATGCCTTTGCAAATGGCGAAGATGCGGCGGCAGTGCTTAAGAGCGACGAACCGGTGAGAGTGGTGGATATTCTGCTGGGAAGCGGATTTAAAGTGTACAGCGCTGATGAGGCGTATGCCGCCAATGCATAGACAGGGTAGAGATGGAAGAAAATACCCCGGAGCATTTGTATATAGCGTCTGTTTTTTGACAGGCCTAAAATAAAGAATGTGCCAAAGCACATTCTCTCGCCGAGTGCGGTCGCTTGCGACATACTGCATCTTCGCGCGAGTGAGCATTATCTCAGAGAGTTTTTATCATATAGGGAACGAAGTTTCCTATATGATAAAGAAGGGATGCCGGAAACCGACATCCCTTCTTTTCGCATTCCAATGTATGCTTTTAAATATTTAAATTAAATCCTTAAAGAACGAAGTATAAAAATTTACATAAATAAAAGGTACATTCCTCACGTCGTGAATGCGATACTGCTTAACATCTAACAACGTTAACAGCCTGAGGTCCTTTTGCGCCTTCTGTTACATCAAATTCAACAGCCTGGCCTTCTTCTAATGATTTAAAACCATCCATGGCTATTCCTGAGTAATGTACAAAGACATCATTGCCAGCTTCGTCTGAGATGAAGCCATAGCCCTTTTGATTGTTAAACCACTTCACTGTACCTTTGCTCATTGCAATACCTCCATTACTATAAAAAATGTAAATGAAATCTATAGAAACCTATAGATGTGATACTGTTTCACATTACCATAAATTGTTCAAGAAGTCAATGAAAATATCGGATGAAACATAAATCTTCATAAATACTTGACTCGTTCCAGACCAGCGTGTAAAGTAAAAGGAGACAATGGGACAGATATAGAAAAGGATCGGGTAGTATAATGATAACATTAACGGGAAAAAAGATATCAGAAGGTATTGCTATTGGGAGGCTGGCCTTTTTTAAGAGGGGAGCTCGCGAGGTCAGACGTATTTACGTAGAAGATGTGAGAAAGGAGCTCGCCAGATTTCAGAAAGCATGTGAAAAGGCGGCGGCAGAGCTTCAGGACTTGTATACGGCTATGACTAAGGAAATTGGAGAAGTGAATGCGTCTATGTTTGAGATGCAGCAGATGGTCCTGAATGATACAGAGTTCTTAGATGGAATAACCGGAATTATTAAAGAACAGAGATTGAATGCGGATTATGCAGTGAAAGAGGCGACAAATCGCTTTATCGAAAAGTATGCTTCCAGAGACGCCAGCTATGTAAGAGGGCATGAAGCGGATGTGCGGGATGTGGAGTCGCGTATCTTACGTGTTCTGGCGCGTATTCGGAAAGAAAAGATGCTGATAGACGAGCCTGTTATTATGGCGGCGAGAGAGTTGTATCCCAGTGAAGCAGCTCAGCTCGAGTCGTCTAAGGTGTTGGGGATTGTAACCATGTTTGGAACCATTAATTCCCATACGGCTACGATCGCAAGAACGAAGGAGATACCGTCGGTGATTGGAACCGGGGAAGCCCTTAAGAAAGAATATGAGGGCAAGATGGTTATTATTGACGGATTTGAAGGCAGGATATACATAGAACCGGATCAGACGACACTTTCCAGAATGCAGGAGAAGAAACGGACCGCCCTGCGTAAGACGGAGACTTTAGAGCGGTTAAAGGGAAAGGAAAATGTAACTCAGAGCGGCCAGAAGATCGATGTCTGTGCTAATATCGGTGCAAAGGATGAGATTGAGAGTGTATTGCGCAACGATTCCAATGGAATCGGGCTGTTCCGCAGTGAATTTATTTATATGGAGTCTGGTACGAGATTTCCAACGGAAGAACAGCAATTCCAGATTTATAAACTGGCGGCTGAATCAATGGGAGCAAAACGCGTAGTTATCCGTACTGCGGATATTGGCGGTGAGAAGAGCGTAGATTGTCTGGAAATCACCGGAGAGAATAATCCGGCTATGGGATATCGGGGAATTCGCGTTTCTTTAGATAAGGAGGAGATGTTTAAAATACAGCTGCGGGCAATCTTAAGGGCGTCTGCTTTCGGGAGTATTGCAATTATGTTTCCGATGATTAGTTCTATGGAAGAGGTACTGGCAGCGAAGAGTATTCTTGAAAAGGTGAAGCAGGATTTGAGGAATGAGAAGACTTTATTTGACGAGTCGGTGAAGACCGGGGTTATGATTGAGACGCCGGCGGCTGTTATGATTAGCGGGGAGCTGGCAAGAGAAGTGGATTTCTTCAGTATCGGAACCAATGACCTGACACAGTTTACGCTCGGTATGGACCGGACGAATCGCAGAACAGCGGGGAATTTTAATTCAAAGCATCCGGCGTTGATTAAGATGATTCGGATTGTGACAAATAACGTACATCTGGAAGGGAAGCGGATTAGCATATGCGGGGATTTGGCGGCTGATTTATCTATGACAGAGCAGTTTATCAATATGGGTATTGATGAATTATCCGTTGCACCCAGCCAGATTCTTCCGTTAAGAAAGCATATTCGCGAGTTAAAATGATTGAGTGAAGCAGAGAGATTTCATATAGAGCCGGACAGAGCTGGGTCCGGCTCTTTTACATAGGAAAATTTAGTAAATAGCGGCTTCGGTAATAACCATATCGACAGACTGATCGTGGGATTCACAGCAGATATTTTCTAACAGCAGCTTCTCTCTGCATACTGCGGCCACAGGAAAAACAGCATTGGAAAGATACCTGTCATAGTAACCGCCTCCATGCCCGAGACGATTTTTCCTTCGGTCGCAGGACAGACAGGGAACGATAGCAAATTCTATTTCGGAAGGACCGACTGGTATACAGTGTGCTTTGGGCTCAGGAATCTGATAACGTCCGTATTTTAAGTCCTGCCAGGATTGAATTTGAAAAAGTTCCATAATGCCATCGGAAACGCATTTGGGTACAGCGACTTTTTTTCCCAGAGTCCAGGCATTTTCTATGATTGGGCGGGTATTGATTTCCCTATTTACACTGATGTAGCAGAAAATGCAGGAAGCATGACGGTATTCAGTAAGGTTCAGAATTGAGCGGCAGATGGACGCATCGGCTTTGCTGCAGTATTCTGGCGTGAGATTTTTGATTCGGCGGCGTATCACTTCGCGCTGGGTATGTTTATCCATAGAAATTCCTCCCTTATTGTTCTGGTACATTGATGGAGGGGCATAATTAAAACGAAATGCTATACCCGCAAAACACCCAATGATAACCACTAATAAATTATAGCAGATTTTTTGCTTATTCTACACTTGCAATTATTTCTTAAAGTGCTATAATAGACACATGCAGATATGGTTCATCGGTAGAACGCTAGCTTCCCAAGCTGGAAAGGCGGGTTCGACTCCCGTTATCTGCTGGTCGCGAAAAAGCCGCAATTTATGTTGTTTTTCCAGAAAACACAAGGGATTGCGGCTTTTTCTATGGCTTGTTTTATAAAGCTAAATAATAGTGTATTAAGTGATTTTATAACATTTTTTGTCATGAAATTTGTCATGAAAAAAGTGAGTTCTGCAAATTTCCGCGCAGCTTCCCTCTTGGCTTCTTCTTCCCGGTCTATCATGGAATGCCGGTATATAGATTTCATGATGTGATCTGTTTCCCATCCGCCCATTTCCAAAATATCGACCTCCGGCACGCCGAGAGCGGACATCTTGCTTGCAAAGTAATGTCTTAGCTTGTAGAGCGAAAAGTGTGGGATATCAAGGGAGTCTTGCGCTTTTGTGAGATAGCAGGTGATGCTGTTTGGATGTCCTTTGTATATGTATCCTTGTTCCCTTATTTTGTCAGCAATATTTGAGGGTATAACAATGTCCCTCGTAATTAAAAACAGCGACAAACTTTCTATCGATATCGTGGATGAGGAAATAATAGTAATGCAGACGGAATTTCATAGATTCCAAATAATGCATCTGCTAACAAATTATGAATATCAATTGCCATTTTCTTTCCCCTTTAAAATCAGAGTAGTGCTAAATGATACCTTAACGAACGTTAGCAGTTCGTTAAGTATATTTTAACATACTGTAGGAGAATCAGCCTTAAATATTTAAAATTCTATTTTGACATTTTAAGTATATTTGTCTATATATAGACAAACGAAAAAGTAATGACCGCATATAGATAATTGAAAAAAGTATCTATATGCAGATAAATAGAAAGAATTTGTAAATTGAAAAAAATATGATAGGGATTATCCTAAATTGTAGAAAGGTATTAAAAAACGAATGAGGTAAGAACATTAATGGAAAATTTAAAAATATTTATACCGATTTCCATTGGGAGTATGGAAGTGAAAAACAGGTTTGTAGTTCCGGCGATAGGAACAAATCTTGCAGAGCATAACGGAGAGGCGGGGGATTGCCTGATTTCTTATTATACGGAGCGGGCAAAGGGGGATTTGGCCTTATTATTACGGAATGTACTGCAATAAGTTATGAGGGCCGTTCTCTGGAAAATGAATGTGGTATGTGGGAGGATTCTTTGATTCCAAGTTACCAGAAGCTTACAGAATCCGTACACAAAGAAGGTGCAAAGATTGCAGTACAGTTAAGGCATTGCGGAAGGGAAACAGAACCCAAATATACAGGCGGTAAGGATGTGGTAGCGCCGTCAAGGATTCCATGCCCGTCCTGTCAGACAATGCTTCATGAAATGACAGCCGAAGAAGTATATGAGATGGTCGCTGCTTTTGGGGATGCAGCGCTTAGAGGAAAGAAAGCGGGATTTGACGTAGTAGAGCTTCACGCTTCTCACGGATATCTGATTGCCCAGTTTTTATCCGGCCATGCCAATAAAAGGACAGACGAATTTGGCGGTTCCTTACATAACAGAATGCGTTTCTTAAGACTTGTGCTTCAGGATATTAGGGAAAAAGCCGGAGAAGATTATCCTATTATCGTACGAATCAGCGGGGCAGAAATGATTACCGGAGGGCGTGAGATTCAGGAAACGAAAGCGGTCTGCCAGATGTGCGAAAAAGAGGGCGCGGCAGCAATCCATGTAAGTATTTCTACTTACGGAAGCCTTGCGTACTGTATCGGTTCTACCTATTTAGCCCCGGGATATGAAACAGAGGCTGCGTCACAGATTAAAAAGGCAGTAGATATTCCGGTGATTACCGTAGGACGCTATACAGATGCAGAGATTGCAGAAACGGTGGTTCGTGACGGAAGCGCGGATATGGTTGCGTTTGGAAGGCAGTCTATTGCAGATCTCAATTTCCCAAATAAAGTATTAGCGGGAAAACAAGATGAGATTATTCCCTGCATCAGCTGTGGACAGGGATACATTATGCACATCTTTGACGATGCCCCTATCAGCTGTGTAGTGAACCCCTTTAATAGTACGGAAGAAAAATATATTGCCAATAAAGCAGAAACATCCAAATATGTAATCGTTGCGGGCGGAGGCCCGGGAGGCTTGCAGGCTGCCTGGATTCTTGCGGCAAGGGGACATAAAGTAGACTTGATTGAGAAGGAAGGTTATTTTTGGGGAGCGTTCTTACCGGCATCTTATCCGCTCTCTAAGAGTCCAATTGCTAAAATGATTGGTTACTATATCTTGGAAAAAGAGTAACCGGGCACAAAGTTTTAGTTGCAGGGGGCGGTCTGATTGGTGCAGAAACTGCAGATTTCCTTGCAGAACAGGGAAGAGATGTTACAGTTATTGAAATGAAGCCGGAAATCGCAGCAGACCTTGATCCATACGGAAAGTCAATGTTATTAAAGGAATTGAAAAACCATGAGGTGACTTTGCTCGCGAATGCGGCAATTCAGGAATTCCTGCCGGATGGTGTGACATATAAGGAGCTGACCAGGAAAGATGCAGAGATTGAGGTTTTGAATGGTTTTGACACGGTAGTTCTTGCACTTGGAACAAAAAGCTATAATCCGTTTGAAGAGTCGGTGAAAGATTTTGTAAAAGAAGTCTATGTGATTGGGGATGCAAAGAAAGCCGGTAAAGTATATGCGGCAACCCATGAGTCTGTATCGGTTGCCATGAGCATATAAAAAAGGGGGATATAGAAAGATTATGGAAACGAATACGAAAACTGGGAATTTTATTAGTGTATTAGCGGTTTATTTTGCTGCAAATGTTATTTTTATCATGAGTCCGGCTATGAATTCCATTGCAACGAACCTATATCTGGATATTGCGTATGGTACGGTACTGCTGCTTTCCACGATATCTTCCCTGTTTATGATTCCTGGATCGCTGCTTGCGGGAGCGGTGCTTGGAAAGAAAGTAGGGTTTAAGCAGATGGCGGTTATCTCACTTGGCGGAATTGTAATTGCCGGGGTATTGCCGTATTTTATCACGAACTTTACGGTAGTATTAATATTAAGAATTATTGTAGGCTTTTGTATCGGACTTGGGTTCCCATTACAGAGTACGCTTGCATTAAAGCTGTTTGATGATAATGAGCGTCCGGCAATATTAGGAAAAGCAACGGTAGCAATGTCCGGCGGTGCGATTTTCTATATGCTGGTATCAGGAGCCTTGTGTGATATTAATACTTCTTATGTCTGGCTGGTGCATGGCATTCTGATTATTCCGCTCATTTTGGTAATTATATTTTTGAAAGAGCCGAAAAATATAGAAGAAAGTAATCAAACAGAAGTTAAAAATGAAAAGAATGAGAAACTGCCAATGCTCGCAGTGATAAAGTCGGGATTATTTATGGTTGTATTTTTTGCATTTTATCCGGTACTTCTAAATATGTCCGCAATCGTGGAACAAGAAGGATTGGGAGCAGGAGTCGTAACAGGTATTATTTCTTCATTGTTTACAATTGGAAATGCCATTGCCGGAATAATCTTTGCAAAAGTCTATCAGGTAACCGGAAAATATGTGATTCCTGTGGGACTTGTATTCTGGGTGGTTGGGACGGCTGTCTTTAGTTTTGGAAACAGTTTAGTAATGATTATAATCGGTGTTGTAATTTGCGGTATTTCTGTACAGACAGTGTGGCCGGGAACAATCAATAGTTTTTCACAGTATGTTCCTGCGGGCAAACAGAGCATGGCTTCCGCTTTATTTATCAGCGGAATGAACCTTGGATGTTTCCTGACAAGCTTTTATATTACTGGCGTCGCGGAGCTTACCGGTAATGCGGATCCAAGGCTCCCATGCCAGATTGGTTTTGTAATAGTGACCGCATTTGCGGTTATCTGGTCACTGATAGAAATAAAAAGAAAGAAAAGTTCATGTGTATAAGATAAAGGAGAGACGGACGATGAAAGTAAATAATTTTGTATATTATAACCCAACAAAAATTTATTTTGGAAATGAACAGCTTGTACATCTTTCAGAAGAAGTAAAGAAATATGGAGATAAGGCAGCACTTGTATATGGAGGCGGCTCTATTAAGAGAACCGGGCTCTATGATAAGATCATGAAAGTATTAGGGGATGCAGAAATTCAGGTGTCTGAATGTGCAGGCATTGAGCCGAATCCACAGTATACATCTGTAAACTGTGCGGCAAAAATCAGTCGTGACAATGGCTGTAATGTAATCATTGCAGTGGGAGGCGGTTCTGTCATTGATGCGGCAAAAGTTGTGGCGCAGGCACATTTTTATGATGGCGACTGTTGGGATCTTGTGACGAAAAAGGTGAATGAATCAAGGGCGCTTCCATTGTTCGCTATTCCGACCATGGCGTCTGCCGGTTCTGAGAATGATGCATGGGCAGTTATTTCCAATGCAGATATGAATGAGAAGTTAGATCCATGGCATGCGGGCTATCAGCCGACAGCTGCATTTATTGACCCGGAGATTACTTATACAGTAGGACGATATCAGACAGCGGTTGGAGCGGTGCAGGATATGGCGCTGCATATGACGGAATATGGGATTGCCGCATTTTATGAGATTTCTCATGGACATGGGATTGCGATCCTGTTCCCCAGATGGATGCAGTACATTTTAAATGAAGAGACGGCTCCGGTATTCTATCACTTTGGACAAGAAGTTTTTGGTATTGAGAACGGGTTAGAGTCCATGGACGGAGCGCAAAGGACGATTGATGCGTTAAGCGACTGGCTCTATAATCAGATGGGACTGGAAAGTAAACTATCTGAGTTTGGCGTAGAGGAAGCAAAACTTCATGATATGGCAGTAAAAGCCACAGAAAATTGCGGCGGTGTGCTTCACAGCCTTACAAAACTGACAACAGAGGATGTAGAAAATATTTTTAGGATGTGTTTATAAATTTAGCGATAAAAACTTAAGCGGGTTCTTCGGAGCCCGCGAGATGAAATACTGCAGCGTCTGTGTTGATTGCATTGTAAAAGGTCTCCTGGATTCTCTGGTCAAATCTTTTTAGAAACAGTTCTGTAGCTTTGGAAAATGTCCGGTTCTTTTTCCAGATCAGATTATTGCTTGTCTCGCACCATGGCTTGAGGGGGATAAATCTTAAGGTATTGTATACGTTTGTATCTACATCGGTATTCAGGCATAGAGCATGACCCAATCCTTCCTGCGACATTTTAACTGCGCTGCGGATTAGCCTGTGGGTACTTATAATGTCGAGAGAATGATAGCTGTCGCCAAGCCAACTGGATATTTCGCTTTTCACAAAGTCGGATTCAATAACAGAAAGGGGGATTTTTTTCAAATCCTCTTTTGTTATTGAGGCGTAATCGTACCACTCTGAACCCTTTGGAGCAATGATTCCCCAGGTTGATGTAAATGGAAGCGGGCGGCATATTAAATCATTCCGCATAGGACTGCCTGCAATTATAAAATCTACGCTGCCCTGAAGCAGGGATTCTACAAGCGTCTGGGAGTTTCCATTTACAAAATTGAATTTAATTTTTGGATATTTATCGTGGATATCATTCGCTGTATCAGTGAAAATCTGGACTATAAGCATTTGTATAATATTAGTCGGGTAGTATTTGAACCGGAAAATAATGTGGAACCAACAGATGAAGAAGTATGGGGTGAGTAGACGATGAGAATAGACAAATTTTTAGAGCCAGGGACTGATACGGAGAGGAAAACGATGGCAGTATGTGCCGCGAGAAGGGAAGGCTGACGTACCAAATATGTTGTCACGCTTTATACCGCATTTTACTAAATCATTTAAACATTTTGGCAATACGTTAACCGTATCAAGTGAGTTTGCTGCTGTGAAAGTTTTTTGCTTATAGACAGAAGCGATAATACTAATCAGAAAAATCTATTTCAAAGGAAAAATAGTTCATGCTATAATTTTTCTACAAGAAAAATAAAAGGAGAAGGGTATGAAAAAGAAAATAGTGAGTATGCTGTTGTGTACGGCGATGGTAATGTCATTAGCTGCAGGATGCAGTTCTCCATCCAATGATGCCGGTACGGACAGCAAGGAAGAAACGGAAGAAGACGGTGCGGACGCGGCAGAGGATGCTGCTGAAGTGGAGACAGTAGAACAAAGGACTGTTTATGTATCCCCGGCCTGGGTAAAGAGCGTGATTGACGGCGGCCAGGAAGGATATGAGAATTATGTGATTGGCGAGGTTTCCTATGGCGATGTGGACGCAAGTCCGGACTATAAAGAGGGACATCTTCCGGGAGCGCTGCATATCGATATCTGCGAGGTAGAGGATGCGACCGGCGATGAGGAAGGCGCATATAATCTCCTGAAAGCAGAAGAAGTTGAGCAGTATCTGCTTTCCCATGGGATTACGAAGGATACGAAGGTGATTCTCTACGGTCAGGATCCAGCCGGAGTAGGACGTGCGGCATATGGTTATCTCTGGGCAGGGGCTGAGGATGTAAAGATTCTTGACGGAGGAATTGATGCATGGAATAAGGCTGGTTACGATCTTGAGACGGAGGCTAATGAAGGCGAGGCAGCACAAGATTTTGGGACTGCAGTGCCGGCTCATCCGGAGTACTGGGTTTCTATCGAGGATGCCAAGGACAGAGTTGCGAACGAAGATAATTTCAAGCTTGTAAGTATCCGTAGTAAGGAAGAATGGCTTGGCGAGACCAGCGGATATAATTACATGGACAAAGCGGGCGAACCGGAAGGAGCAGTATGGGGCAAAGGAGCGAAAACTGCCTTTGACGTGGCGGATTTCCTGCACGAGGATGGAACAATAATTTCATTCGATGAATTAAAAGAGCTTTGGTCAGATTGTGACTTTACATTGGACAACCATCTTTCCTTCTATTGCGGTACAGGCTGGAGGGCGACGGTTCCTTTCCTTATGCTTTATGAGGAAGGATATGACAACATCTCTGTTTATGACGGCGGATGGTATGAGTGGCTGATGCATGATGATTATCCGGTGCAGGTAGGCGATCCGGCAAGCGATGACTGCGAGCATATGACAGTTGGCGAGCTTCCCACGGGAAAAGCGGCCAAATAATATAAGCAATTGCAAAACAAACGCCGTTGCCCAGGGCAGCGGCGTTTGTTTTAAGCAAAAGGAGTTTAAGAAGAAATGAAGAAAATTCTATTTGTATTCCTGGATTTATTATCGATTGCTTTTTTGGCAGGAGGGTACGCAATACAATATTTTACAAAGAGAAAGCTTGGCATGGTCCGCTGGGTTGTTTTTAAAAATAAGCAGCTGCAGGAGCAGATGCCAGTGGACGTGTTAAAATATGCTGCGGCTGCGTTTGTGCTGATTCTGGCGGTTTTTACGCTGGCAGGCTTTTTGAAGAAGAAAGCACATAGGAAGAAGCCGGATGTGGTCATGGCAATTTTTATGGCGGCGCTTACGGCGGGATATCTGGGCTTTACAATATTGGCCTCGGAGAACAGTATCCGTTCCTATTATCTGGTTATGCCGATGATTGGGGCGGCAGCGCTGCTGCAGGTAATCCGTAATATGATAGCGGTTCGGACGTGTAAGTATGAAAAATAAAAAACTATGGATATTTATTGGCATTATAGTAGCGGTGTTTGTGTGTAATCATATATTTGGCTGGTCGGATTATATTGGGAACGTGGAGAATCTCAAGTTCTTGCAGTCTGTGGTAAAGGAAAACCTGGTTCTGGCGGCGGCGGTTTACATGGCGCTGACGGTTGTAGGATGTGTGGCGCTGGCGCTTCCAGGCGTAACCTTTGCTATCGCCGCCGGGCTTTTGTTTGGCCCGGCGCTGGGAACGATTTGCTGTACTGTGGCGGCAACGCTGGGAGCCATGTTGGCATTTGCTGTGGGAAGATTTTTTCTGAAGGATAGTATAAAGCCTATAGCAATGAAGAATAAATACTTGAAGAAGTGGCTGTTTGATGAATCTGGAAAGCATGAAATATTTATTCTGATGATTACCAGGCTTGTCCCGCTGTTTCCCTATAACCTCCAGAATTTTGCCTATGGGGTGACGGATATCAGGTTTGGCCGGTATTCTTTTTATTCGTTTCTTTTCATGCTGCCAGGAACTGCTATGTATACGGTTGGGGCGGCAGGGCTTGCAGATAAAGAGAACCGTATTTTTTATATCGGGATTGCACTGGCGCTGGCAGTTTTGGTGTTTGGCATCAGCGCTTTTCTGAAAAAGCATTATGTGCAGGAGGAAAACGAAGATGGGGGATAAGCATATGGATGTTTCTGCATGCGTGCATTGCCATAAGTGCCGGAAACAGTGTTCCTTCCTGGAAAAATATCAAATTGATATCGGAGATACGGAAGAATTGAACAAGCTTGCCTATCATTGTTTTCTTTGCGGAAAGTGTACGGCAATTTGCCCAAGGGGGATAGATGGGAAGGACTATATACTGGAACTGCGCAGGAAAAGAGCGGAGGAAGCCGGAAAGCTTCCAAAGAGAGAGGGCTATGGCATGCTGCTTGCAGAAAAGCGGAATTATCTTTTCCGTAATTACCGGCATGCTTTACCCGGAAGTGTACTGTTTCCAGGATGTAATTTCCCTTCTTTTTATCCTAAGACTGCGAGAAGGCTGGTGAAGCTGATGGTGGAAAATGGAATCGGAACAGCGTATGACTGCTGCGGCAAGCCGGTGGCAGAGCTTGGCCTTCTTAGGCAGGAAAAGCAAATCGTAAGCAGAATTAACGAAGAACTTAGGAAAAGAGAAATTACGGAAGTGATTATGGTGTGCCCTAACTGCTATGAGTTCTTGAAGGACAGGCTGTCTGTAAGGGTGATCAGTATTTATGATAAGCTGTCTGAACTGGAAATTGGAGAGAAGCTTGCCGGAGGCGGGCAGATATTTCTGCCTTGCCCGGACTGGAGGGACAGAAAGTGGCTTGGGCAGATAGAAGGCTTTACGGAGATTCCGTTCTCCCCGGTTCCGGGGCTTCAATGCTGCGGGTTGGGAGGAAGCGGCGCGGTAAAAGAACCGGAGCTTGCAGGGAAAATGGCAGATAAGATAGAGAAAGAAGAAACCGTTTTTGTGTATTGTGCTTCCTGTGGAGGCAATCTTGCCAGAAACGGCTGCAGAGATGTCCGTCATGTGCTTGCAGAAATTCTGGGTACGGGAGAACGGCCGGATACAGGGAAGTCTGTTTTAAATCGGGCGATAACGAAATTTATCTAGGGAAATGATTTGGGGAGTGCTGAAATGCGCAGGAAAAATGCAGTGATAATTTTTACCAGAGTACCGGAGGCGGGAAAGACGAAGACGCGGCTGATGCCTTACCTTTCAGCGGAAGCATGCCGGGAACTCCATATATGCTTTTTGAAAGATATTGCAAAGCAGACAAAAATAAGTGCGGATTTGTTTGTCTGCCATACGCCGGAAGACAAAGAGGGAATTCTGAAGGAGATTTTTGGCGGGAAGGTAGAGTACTTTCTCCAGGAAGGGGAAGGCCTTGGAAGACGGATGGAGGAGGCCATCCACCGTGTGCTGGCAAAAGGGTACGACTCCTGTGTACTCACCGGGACAGATGTCCCGGAGATCCAAAGCGGAGATTTTGAACAGGCGTTTTCTTTGCTGAGGAGGAAAGATGTGGTTTTTGGGCCCGCCAGGGACGGAGGCTACTATCTGATCGGTATGAACAAACTTTGCAAAGAGGCGTTTGAGAAGCATAGTTATGGACACGGAACGGTCCTGGAGGATCTGCCGTATGATCCTGACCGCTATCTGGCACATACTCACAGATTTAAAACCATATACACCGGAAGGCTTTCTTGAGTCGCGTCTTGTGAATGATTCA
>CATJPU010000164.1 GCA_949742505.1 uncultured Lachnospiraceae bacterium
CGGTCAAAGCGTATACCGTAACATACAAATAAAATATATTACTCCAAGGAGGCCTGCATGGAATCGAATGCCGAACAAATTCTGGAACTGAAATCAATCTATTACGCCTACCATAATATGGAAGGAGAGACCCGCGCACTCATTGATATCTCATTTGCCATGAAGGAAGGGGAATTCGTTGCAATCGTAGGCCCCTCCGGATGCGGCAATGCGGTGGGCAGCCAGCGGAAACAATTCTTTCGGCAGCCACTGATTCTGTTCCGCTTTCTTCCCATCAATGGCTGCCACAGATAAAAATATGGGCTTGTTCTCCGTCCCAGACAACTTTATCCAAAATCATTCTCAAATACTCTCTCTTCTGCACCACGTTCATCGTGTCAAATGTTTTCTGAAATGTAGCAAACTGCTCCAGCAGAAATTCAATCTGCTGTTTGTTTCCCTGAATCTCCCATCCTTCCTGTCCCATTTCTGAACGCTCCTTTTCCAATGCGGCACATTCATCATTCAGTTTCATAATTTCCTTTTCAATCTGACTGATAAATCCTTCATTTCCACCGGATTTTGCAAGAACACTGATCAAATTCCGGACCTCTTTTCTCTTCTTCTGTATTTCCTGTCCCAGAAGATCCGCTGACGTCACCTTCTTTTCCCCTGTTATCTTCATTGCATCAATAGCTTTCTTCAATATCTGATTGATATTAGAATTTTCCTCATTATATCGCAATACTTCTCTGCAGACTAACTCGTCCAGTAAATTCCCCTGCACATTCACCACAGAACATTTCTCCCCATGGGTCATATCCTTATATGGACATAAATAAGAAAACCTTCGCTCTCCTTTTTCTGTAACCTGTTTCGCCGAATAGTTTTTGGGACGCATCATATGTCCGCAGGAACAATATAACAGTCCTGACAGCAGCGACACCGGATTCTGCGTCTTATGCCATGTATCCCCTTTCGCGCTGTTTCTCGCAAGAACACGCTGGATTTTGGAAAAATCTTTTCCAGACACGATTCCTTTATGCTTACCCTTTGCAATAATCCATTTCTCCGGCGCATTATCTTTACTCTTATACTGCGAAGAAGAGGTTTTCGCATAGGAAATCAAACCGTATTTCCCATCCGCTTCTTCTTCGTCCATACAAACCTGACATCCCAGATTCCAGAAATACTCATAGGCCTCCTGATCCGCTATACAATATACCGGATTTGTAAGGATATCTTTTACCGTAGTAGTCGTATACTCATTCCCTCTTTTGGTCCGTATATCATGACTCAGAAAATACTTAACAATTCCAATTAACGATTGCTTCTCCAGATACTCTTTAAAGATAAATCTGACTGTCTGCATTTCCTCTTCATTTACAGCCAGCCGAAAAGACTTTTTGCTCTTTCCGTTAATCGATACCTTTTCTTCTGCTTTCGCTTCAAATCCCAGAGGGGTATTCCCGCCAAGCCACCTTCCCTTTCTCGCAAGCATTATCATATTATCCCTTACACGCTCCGCTATCTGCTCACGCTCCATCTGCGCCAAAACTCCGGCAAAATAAATCATAGCTTTCCCAATAGGCGTGGAAGTATCGAATCGTTCTTTAATGCTGATAAAAGAAACATTCAATCGATTCAGTGTTTCTATCAAATTCGCCAAATCAGCAATGTTCCTTCCCAGCCTGTCTAACTTATAGCAAACCAGATAATTGCACCCACCCTTCTTAATTTCTGCCATCATTTTCTGAAATTGCGGACGGTTCGTATTTTTCCCGGAATAACCTTCATCTTCATATTCTATAATCTCTGCGTCACAGGAACCTTCTATATTATATTGGATATATTCACGGCACATCGCAAGCTGATTCTCTACACTCTCGCCCCTGCCTGTCCATTTTGATTTTCTGCTATAGATAAATATAACCATAACTTCTCTTTCCCTTCTTTCAAAAAAGAAAGGCAGAACATTCTGCCTCCCATATTTAAAAATCACTATTTTTCCCACTTGATAGCTGCCAGAATTATTATTATCATTATATAATACCACTACACTATTTTACAGCTTTTTCTATTCCTCTTCCGAAATCTTTCCTGCCTGTAAAATGATTATCATACATGATTTATCCCTTTTAACGTTAAAAAGCGTATGGTTTCACAACTTCTGATCCATACGCCTTTACACTGTTATTTCAATATAAACTTGCTTATGCTAACTGCATAATCTCCGCTTCAATTTCTTTCAGCTCATCCATTGATAAAGATGGGATATAACATGAAATCTTTTCAAGGGATAATTCTCCATCCTTAATCATTCTTTCCGCTGTTTCCCTGTCTGCATCATGCCTCTCACTTCTGATATATGATTTCAGGATCTCTTCTTCATCAAACAAGCGCATCATAATCGTCACAACCTCCTTCTCTCTTTGAAGCAAATATTCTCTCAAAACATTCCTGTCCTTACATATCCTGATTGTCTCTGTAACCGCCTTTTTCGTCATTCCATAGCGCCCTGTCTGCTCATTAAAAACCCTGCAGAAAACAATGTACTGGTTGATAATGTCGTCCCCGCCGCTTTCATAGATCACCTTTGCTTTTACTTCCACATCAACATCTTCACCCGCGAAATTCTTCGGACAGATATATTCTGTCCGGTTTTCTTCCTCTGTTTCCTGTATATATGATGTAAATCTCAGGCCGCGGCATTTTTACTTTCCGGCTCTTATAATAGTTCTGCCCCGTGCGATGAAAATATTCATGATAACTTTGTGCCAGGTACAGCAAAACCCTCACCAGAATATTCATTGTCCACGTAGACTGAGCCTCTATAAGTATCATCAGTTTATTGCCTGCAATAAAACCCAGATCATTATACAGATTATCAGTCAGTACATTTTCTATGGTTACATCTGTCAGCGAATCCTCTGTTGCTGCAGTATCCTCCGGATGCAGCGTTTTATACAGCTTTAACAAATAGCTTTTATCCCGAAACAGGTCAAGAAATACACTGTTTTTTGCGGTACGCTTTGCAATAATTTCCTGTACCTGCTTTTGTTCCTCCTGCATCTTATCACCCCATGTTCTTAAAATCCATGTCCATAGAACTGTTACTGTTCCATAAACTGCGACAAAAATCACAATATATGTTACACCTGCTATATCTTAATTATACAAAATTGTTCCGGTCTTTACAATAAAATTCCTCTGAATTTCCGCTAATCTCTTTTGCAGGCTGCCTGCAAATATATCATAACCCTATTCCGCAATCCGCACCTCCCTCTTCCACCGGTCAAAATAATACACCGAATCCGACAGGATATCCTCTTCCCTCATCACTGCCCCATTCCGGTTCACCTCCCGGACAACCTTCCGGATATCGCCGGCATTCATATCCCCTTCATCCTTCACAAGGATAAGCTCATGGACAGAACATGGCAGAATATACAGGTTCTTACGGAACCCTGCCGCAAACGCACTCAGGATATCCGTCCGGCACATCCCCCTTGCCCCGAATATATCCCATTCGTTTGTCATGACATACAGCTCTGTACCGCCTTCTCCGCAGATCAGTTCCGGCGGGAACCCGCACTCCGTCAGAGGCCGCAGCACTTCTGACATTTCCCGGATACAAAACTGCTCCTTCCGCATATTTTGCCATGCCGCCTCGCTGAGTTCTTCCCTTCCAATTCCACAGGCTTCCATCATCGCCCGGGTAACCGGAACAGCGGCATGGATACCATCCTCCTGCTTTAAGACCACCCCAAACATCACCGCCAGATCCAGCATCCCCTCATATACCTTATCCTGCAGGTAAACCCTGTTCCTTTCTTTCCCCACAAGGCGGATTTCCAGCCGGGGACGGATAAACTCCCAGTCAAAACGAATCTCCAAATTCTTCACAGCCTCAGACTCCATCCCGGAAAATACAGAAATACAACGGTCTGCTCCGCTATATTCATCCCCTGTCCTCCGGTACTCCTCATACAGCCCGTCCAGATACAGGACCGGGCAGGACTCATCCAACTTCCCTTTCAGAAGCACCGCCTCCCTCTTTGTATCATTTAACTTATTCACTTCCATCAGAGACACCTGCGCCTCTTCCCCCAGCTTCCGCCGCAGCGTATCCACCGTAAATTCCTTATATTCTCTGTAATCCATCATAACTCTTCTCTCCTTCTACAGGGCAATCCGGATTTCCCGGTTCTCCCTGTCATAAACATAAACATTGTCCGACAGCTTCTCCTCTGGTTTCAGCAGCGCCGAATCCTGATTCACAAGCTCCACAATTCCCCGCAGTTCACCGGCGTCCATGTCCTTCTCCTGCCTGATTAAGACCAGCTCATGGACAGAACTGGGAAGGATATAAATATTCCCGCCCTGCTCCTTTGCAAGCCGGCGGAAAATATCTTCCCGGAACAGAAGCCCAGCTCCGTAGAGCCTGTTTCCCCTCGTCAGCATGTGCATCTCTGTCTCCGCAGCAGGATACCCCTCCGGCAGGAGCCGCTCGATGGGAACAAGGTAATACCTTTCCCGGTACAGGTTTTCCCATGCCTTCCGGTAAACCGTCTCCTCGCTGACGTTCCATGCTTCCAGCGCACTCTTCTCCACCGGAACGCTCCCGGACCGGTCCTCTTCCATCCCCAGTTCCGCCGCCAGCGTAACGGCAAAATCCAGATACTCCCTG
Organism: uncultured Lachnospiraceae bacterium; assembly: GCA_949742505.1. Taxonomy (GTDB): domain Bacteria; phylum Bacillota; class Clostridia; order Lachnospirales; family Lachnospiraceae; genus Claveliimonas. The sequence goes on from CATJPU010000164.1 coordinate 4,670, forward strand.
TACACCCGGGTTTCCAGCTCCTCTTCATTCCATGCTTTCTTCACCGGCCGTATCTGCAGCTTATCCTTCACGTAATCCCAGTCGCACAGGCAGTCTGCCCCCGGGATGTTTTCTGCATTCCGGAAAACGCAGGCCAGCCTGTCTGCCATGATTCCCAGCTTTCCTTCCTGCAGCCCGTCATCATAAAGCTCCTCCGTGTAAACAACCGTCTGGTGCGTTCCGTCCGGCTTCTGCATACAGATTCCCTCTTTCTCCGTCCGGTTATTCTTTCTTCTGGTCACAAAGAAAGCTTCTCCTTCTATCCGTTCCCTTACCAGCCCTATCAGCCTGTTTTTAAATTCGTTATAATCCATCTTCCTTCTCCCTGTAATAATAATTTTCTTTTTTCTCCATCAAAATTTCCTGCTCTCCGCATTCCCTTCTGCTCTGTTGAAGCTCCCTGCCCCTTACTTCCCTCATGTACTGCCGGAGCTTCCTGTTTTTCCATTTTTATTTCGCCGAAGCTATCGGGGCATTTTCCGTGCATTTCCGTTTCCTGTCTAAACCGCTTCCTCCCGGAACTGCACATCCCAGATATCCTCGCCGTTAATTTCCGTCATATCCTCTCCAATCTCCGTTTTAACCGTCCCGTCCGTGGATAATACTCTCTGGAAATCCGCACGCAGGGGCGCATATTTCAAAGCCCGCTTGATCACCGTTTTCTTTGCCATGCTCTCGTAATGATTCTTCCATGGGCTGTAGGAAGAATCGAAAGATGCGGAATACTCCCTTGCACAGGCATCCACCGCCTCCCTGCTCATTACATCAAATCCGAAGCCTCCGTTCACCAGCTTAAAGAATCCGTAGAACAAACGGATTTCTCCCCGGTCATTTAACGCCGGGCGGTGCTCCAGCTTTGGGTTTAATCCCAGCTCATACTCGAAATCATCATTTTCACAGACTGTCTGCGCGGATATCATCTGCATCTGGGGATTGCGGTAGCTCAGGTCAATCAGCCCCTTATAGCCAATCTGGAACTGGCACTCCATAACTCCCTTGTTCTGAAAGGGAATCAGGTAGGCCTGCCCCAGCGGCGTGTTTGGCTCCAGTCCTAACTGGGCGGCGTTCATCAGCGCCGCAAGAAAGCTCATCTGGGTACATTCCATAAGCTTCGGCGTAGTATCTAATGCCGACAGCGCCATCCTTGTAAAACGCTCCGGGGTAATGACCTCCGGCAGGGCCCTCTTAATCTCCGGCTCCATAGCCTTAATCAGGTCTGCAATGCTCATGGATTTGGTAAGCTTCCCCTCCTTTTTGGTATGTTCCGCTTTTCTTGCTAATTCCTGTTTGATATCTGACATTCTGAAATCCTCCTTCCATACTTTAAGGTGTTCGAATCGAACACTTTTCTCTGTTTGTTCTGCCTGGATGTCAGGTTTCCGTTGTAGAACTACCTGAATCAGTGTAGCAGTTCAGCCTTCAGCAGAACTGTTACTGAATCCGGCCCATTTAAAGTTCGCTTCGCGAAAGGCCGGATTCACTCTTGGCTGAATTTACACATTCTTACGGACTTTGCAACAAGTGCAAAGTCCTAAGCTGAACTGTTACGAATCAGTCTCTTTTGAATATATGACGACAGAAAAGGGAGAGGCGGTTACGGCCTCTCCCTAATACATTTACAATAATATCTCTTCTAAATTTTCTTAATTCTCAATTGAAACGGATTATTTCGCAAAATTGTTTTTCACTAAGCGCTTTGATTTCCGAATACCGGAAATCTTTTAAATTCTGTGTGATAATATAATCCACCTCCTCATTTTTGGCACACTGCATCTGCAGTCCGTCTTCCAAATCTCTCCATTCTTCACGATGAAGCACTGAAAGAATCATATCCTTATCCTCTGGAACAACATTCATTCCTTCACATAGCAGAGACAGGAGCTTCTTTCTTTTCTCTACAGAATAATCTTTTCTGAGTATAAAGAACAGATCTGAAAAGGAATGGGATGCTACGTATCCGTCCACTTCGCCGAACAGGCACTGCTCCATAATGAATTTTGCATCTGTAGAGTTTGGCTCCCTTGCCATAAGCCAGTCTAAAATAACATTTGTATCAATCAACACTTTCATATTTTTCTTCCAAAGCCTCCGTCTTTTCTGCCTGTATATCTATAATCCTGTCCACACTTCCGGAAAACTCTTCAAACAGCTCCCGTTTCATCTTTTCTGATAATTTCGTCTCTTTTTTTTGTTCCTCATTGTCTGGAAATACGACAATTACTTCTGCTGATTTTATTGGAAGTTTATTTTTCAATACGACCTGCCCGTCATGATATATGCCCTTTACTGCTAACATGATTTTCACCTCTTCTATGAAACTTACCCGATTCAGGCTGTTGTTCTTTCATTATAAACGATTTCGCTTCTTTTGTATATCCACTTTATTTCTGCCAGTCTGCAAACAAACGACAAATTCCCTGCCATTCGCCATAAATCCATTTATTTATGTCACAAACTGCTCTTCTGCACGCTCCTTTCCAGTCTTGCCTGAATTTTCTCCACGTTCTCTTTCAGCAGTTCAATCAGGATACAGTTCCTCCCTTTGTTCAGGCAGGCCTCCCCTGTGCTTCCGCTCCCTGCAAAGGTATCCAGCACCACTTCCTTTTCGCAGGTAACAAACTCCAGTATCTGCTCGCACAGGGACACCGGCAGCTCACTCTGATGAATCCGCTCCTTTCCCGGCACCGGCGGTATCTGAAATTTTGCCGGGAACATTCCCTTCGCCCCACTCATAAGGGCGCTTCCTCCTTTCTTCCTGTCCGGCCGCAGAGCCCTTGCCTTCCCTTTGGAGAAAATCATAATATCCTGCATATTCTTAGATTTTCTTCCAGTATTGCTGACAAATCCGCTCTTCTCCCATGGCACCTTTGTATAGTAAATAAAACCGCATTTCTCTGCCATCTGTTTTATCTCATACAGATAGTGATAGTTGCTCCCATTTTCTTCCGGCAGTACCTCCACCAGAAAGCATCCTTTTTTCAGTACCCTCGCCTTCTCCCGGAAATCTGCTTCCGTATACCGGAAACAGGGCTATCTGCCAAAAGCGCGGTTGCCGCCCCGGTTGGACTTTTCATCTTCCCATGGATGGTCTGTCAGGATGCAGTCGATACTCGAATCCTTTAAAAAGGATAAATCCCTTCCGTCCCCTTCCAGTACCAGACACCCCTCCGTCCCGGAGCAGGTGCAGTAAATCCCGGCGGCTACGCGCTCAAAACGGATTCCCAGATTTTCATAGATTCTTGCCCGGATGCTCTCCTTCGGCCTGTCCGGGTATTTCAGATATGCGTCCTTTAATGAAAACTTCCCCAGCCCCCGAAAACACTGGAAAAGTTCTTCTGCCAATCCCATTTTTCTTCTGTTTCTCCTTTTTCTCTTTTTTATTTTCTCCTGCCGCATGTTCTTCTTTAAGCTGCTTTTGCTTCTTACCGTTTTATGCTGCTTTTTTTGCTTACTGTTTTATGCCGCCTTTACCATAAACCGCCGGTATTGCAGCGTCTTCTTATACTTCTCATAGATTTCCGGCTGCTCTTCCTTTAACCGTTTCTCGTCTATCTTCCGCCTGCTTGTCTGCTTCCATGTTACCCGGAATTTCTCATTTTCCACAGCCTCCGCTTCCCCCAGATACAGCTTTAATTCCTGCTCAATCTGCTTCATCTCCGTCTCCATCCTTCCTATCAGCTCCGCTAATTCCTGCCGCCGGTTTAGCCTGTCGTCGAATCCGGCCAGCGGGATGGTATCCTTAAGGCTTTCCTTAAAATATTCCCCGATTACCTTATCCGCAAGCTCCGAGCCGTCCGGCTCCGGCAAAATACCTTTCTGCACATGGTTCTCCCAGAAATCCTGCTCAATCCGGATCAGGTCTGCCAGCATTTCCTCATCCCTTTCCAGACGGTAATACTTAAACTCCCTGCCGTAAATCAGCACCGCAATGTACCATGCCTCTGCATTGCAAACGGACATATAGTGGTAACACTGCAACTGGTAATGGAGGGGAATCTTCCCATCCTTCCATCTGTCTGCCAGATAGGGGCTTGCGGTCTTGCATTCCAGCCCTGCATTCTCCCCCACCACCATCCGGTCCACATCAGCCAGCATAAAAGGATGGGCTTCATCATAATACATAAAATTTGCCCTTCTCACCTTTTTCCCGGAAGCCTCCGTAAACCTTCCTGCCACGTAATCCTCAAACTCCCTTCCTTGACGCATGGCTTCATTATCAAAGGTCTCTATGCTGTCGGAAGTCTTGTCATAGTAAACCTGCATGGCTGTCCGGTAGGGATTCAGCCCGCAGACCGCCCCGGCATCCGAGCCGCCGATTCCCTGTTTCCTGTACCTGAGCCATTCCTCGTGGGATAAATCCTTTACTGCTGTAAGTTTCTTCATTGTTCCACTTCCTAGTATAATAATGGTGTAGTCAAGAATGACTACTGGTTAATAGTTACAAAGTCCAATCTAATAAATCTATATAGATATAACAGAAGGAGGAGTTCC
>CATJPU010000165.1 GCA_949742505.1 uncultured Lachnospiraceae bacterium
ACGTGCGATGGAATCATTGTGTCCGATATCGCCGATAGCAAGAACGTAACCGATTACGCCGTCGCCGTTTCGGTCAAGACCGTCAATATTTGCCTCAATATACTCTTTAATCATAGTTCCCTGAAGTTCTGCGCCCTGATTTGCATCAAATCCAACATAGTATGTATTGTCATTGAAGGTTAATGCCGCCATATCCAGTTCTCCGGTGGAGCTGTTAGACGGCTGACGGTTAAACCATACCAGCGGCTTGTCCTTGTTCGCTACATCAGAGGAAGCGCTGCTGGATTCTCCCGCATCACCTGATCCTGCATCGTCTGACGTGGAACCGCCGCCTCCGCAGGCAGCAAGTGAAAGACCCAGCATTGCTGTCATTGTCAAGGAAACAATCTTTTTGCTCATTTTCATAATAACATTTCTCCCTTCTATTTACGCGCTTTTTTGCGCGTTTCATTGATGAAAACAGTATATCGGACCCAGGGGAAATAAAACATAGAATATTTTTCACTATTCATTGAAATTTATTAGACAATTAAAAAAGCCCGGCGCGCTGCTTTTCCGCACTGGACCCGGCTATTTCCCTTCTCTTATTCCAGCCGCAATTTCCCGGCCTTTTTCACTGGCAGCAATTCCTCCCGTTCCGGTTTCCTTAAGGGACGCATCCATCTTGATTCCCACTTCCCGCATAGCGTCAAATACCTGATCCGCCGGTATCCTGCTCTCAATACCAGCCAGGGCCATATCGGCCGCCGCCAATAGAGGTTGTAACATGAATCTGCTTGAAGAAATAATCGACCTTCTGCTTCACGAACAGGAACGCATTCCGATTTGTTCTCAAAATAGCATATCCTTGTCAAAAGAAAAACATTGATTGTAGCCGCTCTTTTTCTGTGATATGATAACTATGTATAAAAAATGCTGATCACAAAGGGTAACACCTGAGGGAGAAGGAGGAAAACAAAAGATGTATGATGTAAACTCGAAACACGCGGAAGATTTTATCAATCATGAAGAGATTTTAGAGACTCTTGCTTACGCAGATGAGAATAAAGATAATCTGGATTTGATTGAGAAATTAATCGAGAAGGCTGCCTTAAGAAAGGGCTTGTCCCACCGGGAGGCGTCCGTTCTTCTGGCCTGTTCTGACGAAGCCATGAATGAGAAAATATTTAAGCTGGCAGAACAGATTAAAAAAGACTTTTACGGCAATCGGATTGTCATGTTCGCGCCGCTGTATTTATCCAATTACTGTATCAACGGCTGTACCTACTGTCCATACCATGCCAAAAACAAACACATTGCAAGAAAACAATTATCCCAGGAGGAAATCTGCAGGGAAGTTATCGCCCTGCAGGATATGGGGCACAAACGTCTTGCGCTGGAAGCCGGAGAACACCCGACTTTAAATACGATGGATTATTATCTGAAATCCATCGAGACCATTTATAGTATTAAGCATAAAAACGGCGCAATCCGCCGCGTAAATATTAATATTGCAGCAACCACTGTGGACAATTACCGCCTTCTGAAGGAAGCCGGGATTGGAACTTATATCCTGTTCCAGGAAACCTATCACAAAGAAGGCTATAAACAACTCCATCCCACCGGACCAAAAAGCGATTATGATTATCACACAGAAGCCATGGACCGGGCTATGGAGGGCGGCATCGACGACGTGGGCGTAGGCGTCCTCTTCGGCCTTGACAAGTACCGCTATGAATTTGCAGGGCTCCTGATGCATGCAGAGCACTTAGAAGCCGCTTTCGGCGTGGGACCTCACACAATCAGCGTACCAAGGCTGAGAGATGCGGATGACATTGATTCATCTTCTTTCAAAAATGGCATTGACGATGATACCTTCGCTAAAATTGTTGCCTGCATCCGTATCGCCGTTCCCTATACCGGCATGATCATCTCCACCAGAGAGAGCCAGAAGGTAAGGGAGCGGGTGCTGCATCTGGGCATTTCACAGATCAGCGGAGGCTCCAGAACCAGCGTCGGCGGCTACTGCGAGCCGGAGCCGGAGGATGAGAAATCCGAACAGTTTGACGTAATCGACAACCGTACCTTAGACGAGGTAGTTCACTGGCTGATGCAGATGGATTACATTCCAAGCTTCTGCACCGCCTGCTACCGGGAAGGCCGGACAGGAGACCGGTTCATGTCCCTGTGTAAAAGCGGACAGATCCAGAACTGCTGCCATCCAAACGCGCTGATGACCCTGCAGGAATACCTGATGGATTACGCTTCGCCGGAGACGAAAGCGCTGGGCGACAAATTGATTGACAAAGAAATTCAGAACGTGCCGAACGAAAAAGCACGCTCGATTGTAACCGAAAATCTGCGGCTGATTCGGGAGAATAACCGGAGGGACTTCCGGTTTTAGTTTGCTTTATTCCCAGTACGGCGCTGAAGCCATATCGTTTCTATCAAAAAGCAGCGCCCTGCGCAGGATCAATTTCCATCCTGCACAGGGCACTTGAGCATATTTGAAAACACGTCACTAATCAGCGACGTCCGAATCCGGACATTCTTTGATATAAATCTGCCATGCCTGAAACCCGTCTACCGCCTCCGGGACAACAAAGCCGAACTGCCTTAACGCGGCGCCGCTTATCACTTCGCCCGCACCAAATCCATAGGGCAGCCGCCTTCCCGGATATTTCTCCCGAAAGTCCTCGTTCAGAAACATCTGATAGCCCGCG
>CATJPU010000166.1 GCA_949742505.1 uncultured Lachnospiraceae bacterium
AATAAACATGGCGTTGTTGAGTACATCAACGGCATAGCTCCTGGAGTATTTGTAACTGTATCTACACCAAATGCAGAGATTGCATATCAGCTTGGATATCACAGCATGGGTCCTGGCCCGCTGTGGACACTGTATCGTCCATATCACCTTTGCAATCTTGAGACGCCTCTTTCCGTTGCAAGAGCCGTTATTGAGGGAGACGCTACCTGTGTAGCTAAGAATGGTCTTGTATCTGAGTGTATTACAAGAGCTAAGATTGACTTAAAGGCAGGCCAGACGATTGATGGTATCGGCGGATTTACAACACATGGTTCTATCGCAACTGCTGAAGAGTCTAATGCAAACGGCTATGTTCCGTTCGGCCTTGTAACAAATAAGGCAGTGATGAAACAGGATGTAAAGAAGGGAACCCTGATTACGTACGATATGATTGACCTAGATAAGACGACCCTGATTTACAAACTGAGAAAAGAGCAGGATGCAATGTACGGAAGGAACGTGCTGTAGCCAGCCTGTCAGGGATCATACAGAACCTGCGTTTTGGCAAAGTCTGTATGAACGCCTGTATTCGGCCGAATCGGTCTGAATCATGAAGAACGGGATAGGATATATTGGGACCAGGGGTCCTGCCGGAAGATATAATAGAATCTGGCGGGACTCCTTCCCGGCCATAGAGAGGAAAGAGCTGCTATGTTTAGTGAATTACCTGTAATATCAAAAGTGTTATTTGTGGTTTTTGCCGCATTCCTTTTGCAGGCTCTGGGAGGTTATTATCAGATTAAGAATTACCGGAAGACTGTAAGGGAGATACACAGACTCGGCAACGTAGGCATTGGACAGAAGAAGGGGAAATTCTTTAACGGTAATATTGTAATGATTGCAGCCGACAGCGAAGGAATTATCAAAGGAGTCATGATTCTGGATGGAATTTCATTTCTTGCAAAATTTCATCCGGTGGAAGAGCTTTTTGAGAAAAAGCTAGTGGGAAATAGTATCTATACATTTCTTGAGATAACGGATGAATTTGATAAGAAAATGCGCAAGAAATATTTAGGCTGGGTCCGGGCTTTGGAAGCGCTTCGGATGCGGCTGGATGCTGATTTGGAGCAGGAAGAAGAAGCGAAGGAAGAAAATTCTTAAAATTTATATTGACACTTGATGAATGTAATGATAGAATACAAAGTGCACCGCAGGATATGAGCGATGTGTTTATATGTGGAGAGGTATCGAAGTGGTCATAACGAGGCGGTCTTGAAAACCGTTTGTCCGCAAGGGCACGTGGGTTCGAATCCCACCCTCTCCGTTGAGAGAAAGAGTTTTGCGCAGGCAAAGCTCTTTTGTCAGTTATTATGATAAATTATTCTTCTTAAATATTAGAAGAAGACAGTCGGAAAGTGCATAATAACAGTAACCCATTCAGACAGGTCTGCGGACAGATATAAAGAGGCAAAAGAATGATAAAAAAAGTAAGAGAAATATTATTTGAATATCCTGGAGTTGTGAAAAAAGAATTTCGCATTGGAATAATGATAGTTATTCTGCTGATATTGCTTGCAGGAACATTGTTTTTATATTATCATAATCCTAGTAGGGGATTGATGCTTGCATGTCCAATTCGTTTCTTTACAGGATATTATTGTCCTGGCTGCGGAGCGGGAAGAGCATGCTATGCGCTTTTGCATGGAGAGTGGTATCAGGCATTTCGATATAACCCGATGTTAATTATATTATTGCCATGGCTTATGTTATATTATATTGCTTGCGGGATACAATGGGTGATTTATGGGAAAGAGAGAATAAGTCCTTCTATACCGCAGCGGATACCTGTATTAATATTGGTGCTTTTTTTAATCTATGGAATTGCCAGAAATATTAATGTATATCCGTTTTTATTATTGGCACCCGCAGTAGTATAGGCAAAAGGAGGAGAGCGTAATGAAGTGCAAATTTTGCGGAAATGAATTGGAGAAAGATATGAAGTTCTGTCCGGTCTGCGGAACGGAAGTATTGCCGGAAATCGACGGCGCGGACGGCGAACAGCCTAAGGTGCAATATGAAGATCCAAATAAGCAGATAGGATATCGTTTTGAGCGGCCTGACGATGGCCAGGGGAGTTATGGACAATCTGACTGTACTCAGAATGGATATAGTGATACACAGTCGGATGGCGGATATACTCAATCATATTACAGCCAGCCGGGAAATGACTATGGCCAGGCAAATTATGGTCAGTCAGTGAATGGATATAGTCAATCGAATTACACACAGTCAGGGAACGGATATAATCAATCGAACTATACACAGTCAGGGAATGGATATAATCAGTCCAATTATGGCCAGCCGGTTGAACCGATTAAGAGTACATCCTATTTGATTTTTGCTATCCTTACAACGCTGTGCTGCTGTCTTCCGCTAGGTATTGTTAGTATTGTATTTGCAAGTAAAATCGATTCTCTGCAGAGGATTGGAGATTATGAAGGCGCGAGAGATGCTGCGAAAAAGGCAAAGATATTCATTGTTGTCGGTGTAATTGGCGGACTGCTTGCTTCTATTGGGGTGGGAGTGCTTGGAATGCAGGATTTCATGGATGAGTTTAACAAAGAAATGTCTGGATCCTCTATTATGTCAGATGTATTGGATGACGGGAATGACGGAGACGAAGAAGATGATGCGCCTGTGTCGCCGGCTCCGGTTAAAGCCAGTGAAGACTTGGGGGAGAGTTGGAAGAGCTACACAATACAGATTAATGATACTGTGCTGACATTTCCCTGTTCTATCGAAGAAGTGGAGAAAACTGGATTAAAGATGGATACAGAAACCATTTCAGAGGATTATGTGATTAATAAAAATGATTACGATATGGTATACTTTAATGGTGATGACTATCGTGGATTAATGTTTGTTGTCAGCAATAATACGGAAGAAGCGCGCACTGTTAAAGAATGTACCGTAAACGGCGTCTACGTGAACGACTATGATGTCGAGGACGGTTATATAACTGCTGTTTTTCCGGGAGGAATCCAGATAGGCGAAGATATTGAGAAGGTTATTGAAAAATGGGGTGAACCGGACGACATGTATGAGGGCGACTATTCAAATAGCTATAATTGGTATGATGGAGATAGTTTGAATAGCTGTCTTGTGTATACAGATCCGGATACAGATAAAATAATTATGGTAGCATTGAACGGACAGGAATTAGAATAAGAACAAGAGGCTTTTCTTATTTGTTATGAGGAATAAGGTTAGAGAGAGGCTTTGAATAATATAATCGCTGATTGCACGGGAAAAGAAGCTGCCGTTATTTGCAGCTTCTTTCGGGTTTGTGGTAACTGGAGTGCCGCCTGGCCTGTCGCAGAACTAATTTTATAATTTAATCTGTGCCTGCAGCCAATTTGCGGAAAGAATCGCTATAAACATATAAAATCTGCCATAAAATCGGTTGAACTGTTGCGTTAGCTGAAAAAATAAAAAACTATTGACAAAAATGTGAGCGAGGAATATAATAACTTTCGGTCTCGCGTTTGAAGTGTTAAGGAGAAATACCCAAGAGGCTGAAGGGGCTCCCCTGGAAAGGGAGTAGGTCGTTAATAGCGGCGCGAGGGTTCAAATCCCTCTTTCTCCGTTTAAACATA
>CATJPU010000167.1 GCA_949742505.1 uncultured Lachnospiraceae bacterium
TCCCGCTGCGCGGCTGTTCCGGCTGCCGCCTGTCCTTCTGCAGCCGATGCTCCCATCGGCATAAATGACAACGCAGCCGCACAGATTCCGATTGCTATGACAGTTCCCCATCTCTTTCTGTCTCTCATAAATTCTCTCCTCCATTCTTCATTTGTACTTCTCTCCTTTCACATGTTTCCCCGTCTCAGATTTCCCCTCGACGTCATTATACCCCCCCCCGGTATTTTTCAAGCAAATCTGAAATAAAGAGGGCCGATAGACTGTGATTTGTTACTATTCATACGTTGACCAGTATACAGTAGATTGAAGCAGGCGAATGTCTCTTAGCAGACAATTCGGTAGCTCGACGGAATGTTGCTCCGTCTGATAAGAGACATTCGCCTGCTTCAATCTACGTCCGTTGGCTAAGGTGTGAACTGTATCAAACATAAAAGAGAAACTGAATGAATATATGTATAAAAAGGACAAAGAGGAGTGAAATGATATGTCGGAAGAAAGACCGGGGATTATTGTTAACTTTTTGGTTCGGGCGCTTATAGGGATGGCTTTAATTTTCTTTGTAAATGAATTTCTTTTTTCTCGTGGAATAAACACAGTGGTTGGATTGAATGCTGTAACTTTTTTGACATCCGGAACCCTTGGTATTCCTGGGGTTGCGTTACTTTACGGAATTGTTTTCTATCGGATTTTGTGAAAAGTATACAAAGTTTACATAGTTTTAAAAAATGTATGGACATTTGTACGATGTGATAATATAATACATCGTACAAGTTTCCATAACTTGTGTCTGATAAGTTGAATCTAGTTGAAAATCTGAGTATGTTTCGTAATTCAGATCATATCGGTCGCGAATTCAAAACAGAAAAACTGAAAATCAGTACGGTAGAAGAAAGGGGGGAAGTATACTGATTATTAGAATTATGTAAAATAATAAAGAAGGGAGGTTATGAGTGAGCAGTAAGAATTTGGTCATCTGTGATAAGGAGCAGGAGTATGCGGCCAGGCTTGCAGGTCATCTTGGAGGAAAGAAGGAACTTGCTCTGCAGGTAAAGTTATGCAGCAGTCCGCAGCAGCTTGAAGCAATTCGCAGGGAAATGGCAGTGGATATTCTTCTGGCGGATGAGAGCATAGCGTTTACAGAAGGAGAACTTGCAGGAATTTCAAAGGTCATTCGGTTATCGGCTGTTTCGGCCGGAGCGGAAGGTTCGGTGAGCAGGATTTTCCGGTATCAGTCGGCAGATGACATTTATACGCATCTTATAGAGGCGCTGGCCGAAGGAGGCATGGGGGAACTTTGGAATGTAAGGAAAAAGGAAAGGGGGAAATTAATTGGAATCTATTCGCCGGTGCGCAGAATCGGGCAGACCGGATTTGCACTGAATAAAGGGATGGAACTGGCGAAGACATCGAACGTTCTGTATATAAATCTGGAGACCTACGCGGGAATCGGCGGGTATTTTCCGGAAGAGGAGAAGCGGAATTTGTCTATGCTTCTGTACTATGCCAAGCAGGAGTCCGGGAATCCGGGATTGTTAATCACGACAATTGTGAAGCGGATGGGTGAACTGGATTATATTCCTCCAGTGATATTTCCAGAGGATATACGAACAGTGACCGCATCGGAATGGATGTGGTTATTTGGAGAGATATTAAGTCACAGCATTTATGATGTGCTCATGCTGGATTTGGGGGATTGCGTGCAGGGTTTATTTGATATTCTGAAAGCTTGCGACAAGGTCTATATGCCGGCGGCAGATGACCGGCTTGCTGTCTCGAAGATATATCAGTATGAAGAAGCGCTTTGCCGTCAGGGATATGGTGAAGTATGGGAAAGGATGATTCGCTGTGATATCAGAAGAACAGCTAAAGACAAAGATTTTGGGACGGATGGATCTGTCCAGAGAGGTGGAAGATGAAGAGCTTCAGGAGCTGATTTTTCGTGTTCTCGAGGAGGAGAGCAGGGGGGAATATATCTCTCTTGAGACCAGAGCGAGACTGGGGAAAGAGCTATTTAATGCATTTCGTAAGTTGGATCTTCTGCAGGAATTGATAGAGGATGAGAGCATAACCGAAGTAATGATTAACGGAGTTCAGAATATTTTTGTGGAAAAACAGGGGAGGCTGTATCTGACGGACAGACATTTTATGTCCAGAGAGAAGCTGGAGGATGTTATTCAGCAGATTGTGGCGGGGACGAACCGTTTGGTGAATGAGGCGTCTCCGATTGTCGATACCAGGCTTCCGGATGGTTCTCGGGTTAACGTAGTCCTTTATCCGGTGGCATTAAACGGTCCGATTGTTACCATTCGGAAGTTTCCAAAGGAACAGATTACGATGGGACGTCTGGTGGCGCTGGGCGCTTTAAACGAAGAACTTGCCGGAGTCTTAAAGAAACTGGTGACAGCGGGATATAACATATTCATCAGCGGGGGTACCGGTTCGGGGAAGACAACTTTGCTGAATGCGCTGTCCCAGTATATTCCAAAGGATGAAAGGATTATTACCATTGAGGATAATGCGGAGCTGCAGATTCAGGACGTACCGAATCTGGTAAGGTTAGAGGCCCGCAATGCGAATGTGGAGGGAGTTGGAGAGATTACGATTCGTGACCTGATTCGCTCAGCCCTGCGTATGAGACCAAACCGGGTGATCGTCGGAGAGGTAAGAGGTCCCGAAACGATTGATATGCTGCAGGCTATGTCCACAGGACATAAGGGGAGTCTCAGCACCGGACATTCAGATAGTCCGAAGGATATGCTTCGGCGTCTGGAGACAATGGTGCTGATGGGAATGGATATTCCGCTGGCGGCTATACAGCGTCAGATTGCATCGGCGCTTGATATTATCATTCATATTGGGAGATTGTGGGATAAGAGCAGAAAGGTGTTGGAGGTGGTAGAGGTACTGGATTATAACGGAGATGAGATAGATACGAAGGTGTTGTATCGGTTTGAAGAGACAGAGAGAAGAGGAGAACGGGTAATCGGTGAGTGGAAAAAGGTTCAGGATATTACAAACACGTCAAAATTATTTTCGGCAGGATATACGTCGATCTGAATATATTCTGGCGGCAGGACGGACGCTGGGAATTCTGGCTGTGGTTTCTTATCTGTTTTACGAGTCGGTGATTGCATTTATTGCCTTGCTGCCTTTTGGCATATGGTATTTTCTAAGATGGGAGGCAGAGTGTATCGGAAAGAAACAGAGGGAATTTCAGGCTCAGTTTCGGGAGGCGATTCAGTCCGTATCGTCATCTATGCGCGTGGGATATTCGGTAGAGAACGCCATGAAAGAGGCGAAGCGTGATTTAAGCCTTCTGTACAGTGAAGATACGGCAATTCAGCGGGAATTTACCCACATGGTACGCCAGATTTATTTGCAGGTGCCGATGGAACAGATTATGGAAGAATGGTCCGGGCGCGTCTGTCAGGAGGATGTACGGAATTTTGTTAATGTATTTGTGATGGCGAAGAAGAGCGGAGGTAATATGCTGGGAATTATCAAGAGTACAACGGACCAGATTCGTGAGAAGCTGGAGGTACGTGCAGAGATTGAGACCATGCTTGCGGCCAGGAAGTATGAATTTAAGGTAATGTCAGCGATTCCCTTTGGAATGATTGCCTATATGAAAGTAAGTTTTCCTGAATTTATGGGAGCTCTGTATGGAAATATGCTGGGAATCGGGGTGATGAGCGTATGTTTAGGAATATACTTCGGCGCATATATGCTGGGGGAAAGAATTGTAAATATCGAGGTGTAATGGGAGCGGTTCTCATACTTACCGCAGGTCTTGCGGCATGTCTGCTGGTATCTGACAAGAAATCGTCTGAGGAAGCCATAACCGAGATTGAGAGGAATGATTATGGCGGGGGCGGCGCTACCTATATGCTGCAGGCTACAATTGACGGAAAAGAGCAAAAAGATCCGCTTGAGATAGAGGTGGATGAGAAGCAGTACACTGAGGAAGAGATGAAGGAGGTTTTGCAAGATGCGGTAAAGGAATTAGAACCGCTGATACTGGGGAGGAATAGAAGTCTGGATGATGTGCGGGAAGACCTTAATCTGATAACAGAGATACCGGGGAAACCGATAAGCGTGTCCTGGGAGATTAACCGGTATGATTTGATGAACATATACGGGGAGCTGAATGAAAAGAGAATTGCACAGGAGACAGAGGGCGCACTTGTGAATCTCAAAGCATGTCTTACTTATACGAAGGATGAAAGTATGCAGCTGTTGGAGGAGATGAGTGCTAAGGTCTATCCGCCTAAGTTGTCCGGTAATGCGAAGAACGCAGCGAAGGTGAAGCAGGTTATTGCAGAGGAGGAAGAGCGCAGCAGAAAAGAGGATGTGCTGAAGCTTCCGGGGGAAGTGGACGGCAGAAAGGTGGAGCTTCGAAGCCCGGATAATTTAAGAGGCTGGTATGTGCTGGGGCTGGGGCCAGTATTTTGCCTGCTGCTCGTGAGTCTGCAGAAGCAGAATGAGCAGAAGGAAAAAGAGAATAAGGAGCGGCAGATGATGCTGGATTATCCGGAAATTATGAACAAATTGACACTTTTAATTGGCGCAGGGATGACGGTGAAGAAAGCATGGGAGAAGATTGTTCAGGACTATGAACGACAGAAAGACAGTATGGGAGTCCGCTATGCATATGAGGAAATGGCGGTGGCTTATCGCGAGATGCGCAGCGGGCTTACAGAGACAGAGAGTTATGAGCGGTTTGGCAGGCGGTGTGGTCTGAAGGCGTACCGGAGGCTTGCAGGTCTTCTGGAGCAGAATCTGCGCAAGGGAACCAAAGGGCTTACAGCCCTTCTTGGAATAGAATCCCGGCAGGCATTTGAAGAGAGAAGGGGGGCTGCAAAAAGACGGGGGGAAGAGGCCGGAACCAAGCTGTTAGCGCCGATGTTTTTGATGTTGGCAATGGTGCTTGTAATTGTAATTATTCCTGCATTTTTATCAATTCAGATGTAGTAGAAAGGAAAGAATTATATGGCGAAAATATTATGGAAAATAAAAGAAACCGGATTAAGGATAAAAGCGACTCTGGAGGACAAACAGGGAATCGGGGTAGTTGAAGTGATTCTGATTCTTGTGGTGCTGATTGGACTGGTAATTATCTTCAAATCCCAGCTTACCAGTCTTGTCAATACAATTTTTGAGAAGATTACCAGTGAGAGCGCCGGAATCTAAGAGAGGAGAAGTCACTGCATTTTTAGCGCTGATTTTTGTTCTGCTGGCAGCCTTTGCCGGAAGTATCATGGAGAGTGCATCGTTACAATCGGCAAAGAGCTACCGGAGAGCAGATATGAACCGGGCTGTGGAGTCGGTCTTTGCGGAATATCAGAGAGAACTTCTGGAGGAATTTGAAGTATTCGCATTGGACGGCAGTTATGAGAGCGGAAGCTACAGTGAACAGAAGGTGCTGGACAGGCTGTCCTGGTACGGAGCTTCGGGTATGGAACAGCAGATTCAGAGAATCCAGCTCCTGACAGACGGGAATGGTCAGGCATTTTTGGAGCAGGTTGCGTATTTTATAGAAAGTAAGTACGGCCTTGGTTCTCTGAATCATTTGCTGGGAGGCATGGAACGGTGGGAGGGTCAGGAGGAAACGGCGGACCAGTATCAGCAGAGGGAGGAGTCTCTGAATCAGGAATTGTCGGGTATGCTGACAGACAATGGTATGGAACTTCCGTCGGAAGACAATCCACTTCCTAATATGCAGCAGCTTGCAGCGACGCCGCTTACCAGACTGGTTATGCCGAAGGACAGGCAGATATCTGACAAATCCATTAACACAAGTGAACTGGCGTCTCACAGAGAGTTAAGGAGCGGCTACGGAGATTTTTCCGATGTTGCGGAGCCGGAAGAGCTGTCAAAGATTGCTTTTGGCGAATATATACTGGCACATTTTGATTCTGCAGAAGACATACAGGAGGAAGGCGGCGGGGCGCTGGATTATGAGACAGAATATATTCTGTCAGGAAAGGACAATGACAGGGAGAATTTGGAGGCTGTTCTGAAGAAACTGATGGCTTTCAGATTTGTACCGAATTATATATATTTGCAGAACGATGCGGGTAAACGGGCAGAAGCGAGAGCTCTGGCGCTCACGCTGTGTACAGTTATTGCTTTTCCGGCTGCAGTGGAGGCTCTTACGCAGGTACTGCTGCTTGCATGGGCATTTGGCGAGAGTATTATGGATCTGCGTTCTCTGATGAAGGGGTACGGAGTTCCCCTTACAAAGAGCAGCGACACCTGGCAGTTGTCGCTGGCTGGTCTGATGAATCTTGGAGCGCAGGATTCCGGGCAGGAGGGGGCAGATACCGAGGGCGGTATAAAATATAAGGAGTATCTAAGAGTACTGCTGTTCCTTGGTGGGAAACAGGAGATGCCCCTCCGGGTGCTGGACATGATTGAAGCCTGTCTTCGCCAGGAAAAAGGACTGTCCTGGTTTCAGGCGGACGCCTGTATCAGCCGGATAGAGATTTCGTCTGTCTTGTATTTGCGGAGGGGAATCACATACCGGTTCAACACTTATTATGGCTATCAGTAATGTAGAATTTGCAATATATATATACTTTATGAACTAAGAATGCCATGCAAAATAAACGATACGGAAAGACAGAGGGATGTCCTTTTGGAGCATCGCTAAGTCAGAAAAAAGCTAATACATTTTTTAGAAAGGAGACATTTCTTATGATGCCTTACAAAAGGCAGAATCCCTTATATCTAAGATCCTCATATTTTCAATATTTTAGACAAAGGTTCCAATGTTTCAAAAGGATATCCTCCTGTCTTTCCGCAAGAAAAGGCGTAATTACGGTGGAAGCGGCCCTCGCTGTTCCGTTGTTCTTTTTCGCTGTGCTGGCTCTCTTCTATACGATTGAGGTGATGTCCATTCGGACGACCATTCGCAGTGGAATGCAGTATGCTGCGAAGAAAGCGGCAGAGGATATTTATCTGAATCCGGTGGTTACGCCGGGGAGCCTTGAGTCGGATATCGTATCATCAATCGGCAGTGAGCGTTTGGATAGAAGTCTTGTGGTAAATGGAAGCGGCGGAATTCACTGTGAGAAATCCAGAATGTCGGCGCTTACAGGGATTCTGGAACTTAAAGCCGCATATCAGATAAGGCTTCCCATTCCGGTTTTCTTAGCAGCGCCGGTAAATATGGAGGAATCCATGCGGATGAAGGGGTGGAATGGATATATCCGGTTTGGATTGGGGCAGGAAAATGAGGAGACTGTATATGTTACGGAAAACGGGATGGTTTATCACAGAGATTATCATTGCAATTATCTTGAATTGTCCATTCGGATGGTGCCTTATGGTGCAGTAGATGGATTACGCAATGAAAGTCAGGGGAAGTATCATGCCTGTGAGAGATGTGTGCATGGCAAAGCTGAGAGCGAAGTTTATATTACGGAGTATGGCGAGCGCTATCATAATTCACTGAGCTGCAGCGGGTTGAAAAGGACAATTTATGCAATTCCCCTGACAGAAGCGGTAGGGAAAGGAGCGTGTTCAAAATGCAGCAGATAAATGAGTATATAGCGGGAAACGGAGCGTTGTTTGTCAGCAGGATTATTTGTATGAGTATCCTTGCGGGTTTATCAGTGGCGGATATCAGGCGCAGGAGAATACCTGGGCTGGCGTTGATGCTGGGGAGCGCTATGGCGGCAGGGTATACGGTTCTTGCGGGGACAGGTCATATTCGTCTGGCAGCCGGAGGACTTCTGATTGGCCTTTTGTTTGTGGCGGTTAGCAGAGTAACAGGTGAGCAGCTTGGATATGGGGATAGCTGGCTTCTGTGTGTGCTTGGAATATATGTAGGAACCTGGAATATGCTGCTTTTGCTGTTTGCAGCCTGGATGTCGGCAGCGCTGGCAGCCATGGGGGTGCTCGCGGTATGCCGGTTTCGCAGAGGAATGACGCTTCCCATGATTCCGTTTATTACCCTTGGTTATATCATTATGTGGACAGAGGAAATAATGCTTTGAAAATTTTCCGCCTGTGCAGCCCAGAACTGCCTGCCGGAAACAGGTAGAAAATTTTGGGAAAGTTAAAAATGAATGCTGAGGAGTTACGGATATTGACAGGCGTACAAATGTCTGTAAGGCGGCAGATATACCGCAAAAGGAGAA
>CATJPU010000168.1 GCA_949742505.1 uncultured Lachnospiraceae bacterium
GCGGACACCCACCTAGCTATGGCTAGGAGTCAAAATACAGGAACCGGCATTTTGGGGATGTACCAAAGATGAAAGGACGGCCGTAAGGCCGTTCTTTTTGTTACACTAGGAAAGCGCTGTTAAGGTACACTTTAGGGGACTGTTAATGTTCGTTAAGGCATCATTCAAGGAATGCGTTCATACACTTAAGAGAAAAGAAGGACAAGAGGCGGGGAAAGTGACAGGAAGAAATAGAAATTATATATATATAGCAGGCGTCATGGCAATGGTGTGCGTAATTTTAGGAATTGTGCGTTTTACTGCTGGGGACGAAGGAAAACTGAAGGGGAATACAGAGAGCGATTTGGAATTGCCGGAAGACGATTCGGTTAAGCAAGAGCAGGGGTCAGTTCCGGATCATAATATCCGGGTACTTCTTATGACTTCCGGGTATGGGAATTTCCTGCACGATTCGGTCAGCCTGGGGGCGGACAGTGGTCTTTTGCTGTCTTATGGAAATAAGGAAGAAGAGTGGAAAGACGGTATTCTTACTTTGGCGCCGGATGACGCCAGATTTGGGGAAGGCAGGATTTTGCTGCGTCCGTTAAAGGATGGAGAGGAAATCCGGGTGGAGAGTATTGAGCGTGGATGCGGAATCCCTTCTTATGCGGGTGCGATAGAGGTCTGGTCCGGCGAGGAGGGTATGGCGGTTATTAATGAACTTCCACTGGATCAGTATTTGTGCAAGGTAGTTCCAAGCGAGATGCCTTCCTCTTATGAGATGGAAGCGCTGAAAGCGCAGGCAGTATGTGCGAGAAGCTATGCGGCCAGGCAGATGGGAGACTATGCGTATCCTGAGTATGAGGCTCATGTGAACGACAGTACGGAATTTCAGGTGTATAATAATAGCTATCCGGCAGAGAGCAGTTCAAAAGCTGTGACGGAGACGGCGGGAGAGGTAGTTCGTTATGGAGAAAATATAGCGACAACCTACTATTATTCCACTTCCTGCGGAAGAACAACGACGATGGAGGCATGGGGCAGCGCCCCTAATGAAGGAAATGCATATCTTCAAAACGTTCAGATATGCGACGATGAGGGAGACTATGAAAGGGAACTTCCCTGGTACCACTGGAGGGCCGAAATCAGTGCGGCAACCCTTTCCGGATTGATTGGCGGATATGCGAATAAGAATCTTGGCACGTTAGAAAATGTGGAAGTTACCAAACGCGGACCAGGGGACATTGCGCTGGAACTGACGGCTGCAGGAACGGAAAATACGGTAACTATTGCAACGGAAAATAAGATTCGGACGGCGCTTGGGGGCGCGGGATATACAATTGTTAAAAATGACGGTACAGTTGTGGACAGTCAGAAACTGCTGCCCAGCGCTTTTTTTTCCATTACTAAGCAGGGGGACACATACATAATTGAGGGCGGCGGCTATGGACATGGAATCGGAATGAGTCAGAATGGAGCGAATGAGATGGCGAAGAAAGGGAAGACTTATAAAGAGATTCTGGAATTATTCTATCAGGGAGTAACGGTGGGATAGGCGATATAAGTTCATAGCTTGAAAGAACGGGATGAAAGTGGTAAAATTGCCATAAAGTTACGGAGGAATCGTATGATTGGGAAATGGATTGGGAAGGCAATGAGTGTATCAGATGAGATTGGCGGACACCATGTTGGAGCATATGCCGCGCAGGCAGCATATTTCTTTGTGCTGTCTTTAATTCCGATTATATTGTTGCTGCTTACTATGGTTCAGTATACGCCGGTGACGAAGGCAGATGTAATGACGGCGGTGGTACAGGTTTTCCCATCAACAGTGGATTCGCTGATTACATCCATTGTGAATCAGGTATATAATCAGTCCGGTACGGTGATTCCGGTTACGATTGTCGTGGCGCTCTGGTCGGCGGGTAAAGGCGTACTGTCTATTACTACGGGATTGAATACAATTTTGGGATGTCCGGAGACGCGGAATTATATCTATCTTCGTATCCGCGCAACGTTGTATACGGTTCTTTTTATGGGAGTTATCCTGTTGCTTCTGGTACTCTCTGTATTTGGAAACTCTATTAATATATTTGCAACATCCCATATACCGGCAATCAAGCCGGTAACAGATAAATTGATAGAACTGAGAATTATTCTGACTCCGGCAGTGCTTATGGGTTTTTTGCTGCTTTTGTATAAATTTTTGCCGAACCGCAGGGATTTGTTTTGTAAACAGATACCGGGGGCTTTGTTTTCCGCAATCGGATGGCAGGTGGTATCCTGGGTATTTTCTATGTATTTGGATATTTTTGAAGGTTTTTCGGATATGTACGGAAGTCTGACGACCATTGTGCTGATTATGCTCTGGCTGTATTTCTGCATGTATTGTATTCTTTTGGGGGCAGAGGTAAATGTACAGCTTCACGACAAACTATTTACTGGAAAAGACAATAGGTAATAAGGAAAATCGAGGTGTTCGGGTGAGAACCGTGTATGAAATCATATATGGAGAGCGCCGGAGCGCGGGAATCGATACGCAGGGCGTCAGGGAACGGGCCCGGATTGCGCTTACATACCGGTGTGTGTCTTTGACAGACATTTACTGTGTGAAAGAGCAGGGGGATGAGATGTGTATGAGGCGAAGAGGGCGTTTACTGCGGTGTATGTATGAATATAAGCAGCATTATTTAAAAAAAGAACCGCTTGACATTGCAAATTCCTGTGATACAATAACTTGTAGAATTTAGATTAAAAAGCGATGACCGCGTAGGAGCGTACCGGCATAGAGTATGCTCGAGTAGAGAACTGTTTTCCGTCAGAGAGAGGGAATCATGGGCTGCAAGTTTCCTTAGGTTCAGACAGTAATCGAATTTCCCGCGTAAGCTGTACGCTTGAATTTTCCGATTTGTATAGGGGATAGTAGAGCGTGCCGCAGGCCGTACGTTACACGGAGCTAAGAGCCTGTCATAAGACGGGAATTAGGGTGGTACCGCGAGATATGCCTCGTCCCTTTTTGGGGACGGGTTTTTTATTTTGTAGTAGAAAGGAAGAAAAGAATGAAAGAGAGATTGGAAAACATTCGGGAAGAAGCGTTACAGGCAATTTCGGCTGCTGATGTGCCGGAGAAATTAAATGATGTCCGCGTCAGATTCCTTGGCAAGAAGGGGGAATTGACAGCTGTATTAAAGGGCATGAAGGCCGTTGCGCCTGAGGACCGTCCAAAGGTGGGACAGATGGTGAATGAGACCCGGGCGGCAATAGAAAAGGTCTTAGAGGACAGCAAAAGTAAAATGGAGCGGGCAATTAGAGAAGAGAAGATGAAGAGGGAAGTCATTGACGTTACCTTGCCTGCAAAGAAGAATATGGTAGGTCACCGCCATCCGAATACGATTGCCTTAGAAGAAGTGGAGCGTATTTTTATTGGTATGGGATATGAGGTTGTGGAAGGGCCGGAAGTGGAGTATGATTTGTACAATTTTGAGAAACTGAATATTCCGGCGGACCATCCGGCAAAGGATGAACAGGATACCTTCTATATTAATAAGGACATTGTGTTAAGAACCCAGACTTCGCCGGTCCAGGCCCGGGTTATGGAGCAGGGGAAACTCCCGATTCGTATGATAGCGCCCGGGCGTGTGTTCCGCTCCGATGAGGTGGACGCGACTCATTCTCCGTCCTTCCATCAGATAGAAGGATTGGTGATTGATAAGAATATATCCTTTTCGGACCTGAAGGGAACGCTGGAGGTGTTTGCAAAGGAACTGTTCGGAGAAGATACGAAGACCAAGTTCCGGCCCCATCACTTCCCATTTACAGAGCCGAGCGCGGAGGTGGATGTGAGCTGCTTCAAATGTAAAGGCAAGGGGTGCCGGTTCTGTAAGGGCTCCGGCTGGATTGAGATTCTAGGCTGCGGGATGGTACATCCACACGTTCTGGAAATGTGCGGCATTGATCCCGAGGAGTACACCGGATTTGCATTTGGCGTAGGACTGGAGCGGATTGCGCTTTTGAAATATGAGATTGACGATATGCGTCTGCTGTATGAGAACGATATCCGTTTTTTGAAACAGTTCTAGTGGCATACAACAGAAGGAAGAACGAAGAGAGTAGTTCTTCTGTGTACGAGCGGCGCGATTCTGGAGCGAAGGTGCAGCAGAAGGAAGCGGTATTATAGGAGAGGAGAAGAGAGATGAATACTTCATTATCATGGATTAAAGCATATGTGCCGGATTTGGATGTGACAGCGCAGGAGTATACTGATGCGATGACGCTTTCCGGTACAAAGGTAGAAGGTTTTACGAAGCTGGATGCGGATTTGGAAAAGATTGTGGTAGGACAGATTGAGAAGATTGAGAAGCACCCGGATGCGGATAAACTAATTGTGTGTCAGGTAAATGTGGGAAAGGAGATAATTCAGATTGTTACCGGCGCGCCGAATGTCAAAGAAGGCGATAAAGTTCCGGTGGTGCTTGACGGCGGACGGGTGGCCGGAGGACACGAGCCGGGACAGAGAGTCGCGGGCGGCATTAAGATTAAGAAAGGGAAGCTGCGCGGGGTTCCAAGCGCCGGAATGATGTGCTCCATTGAAGAACTTGGCTCGAACCGGGATATGTACCCGGAAGCGCCGGAATCCGGGGTTTATATTTTCCAAAGGGATGTGGAAGTAGGAAGGAGCGCAGTTGAAGCTTTAGGACTTGATGACGTTGTGTTTGAATATGAGGTTACCTCCAACCGGGTGGACTGCTACAGCGTGGTGGGAATTGCCAGGGAAGCAGCGGCAACCTTCCGTAAGGAATTTCAGCCGCCGAAGGTGACGCCTACGGGGAATCAGGAGGATGTGAATGATTATATTAAGGTTACAGTAAAGGATGCAGAACTTTGTCCCAGATACACCGCAAGGGTGGTAAAGAATATCAAGTTAGGGCCCTCGCCGGAATGGATGCAGAGAAGGCTGGCATCGGTAGGAATCCGTCCGATTAATAACCTGGTTGACATTACCAACTATGTAATGGAAGAGTATGGACAGCCTATGCATGCTTATGATTTGGAGGATATTGCCGGTAAGGAAATTATCGTCCGCCGGGCGGAAAACGGGGAAAAATTCGTAACATTAGACGGTCAGGAGCGGGAAGTGGATGATTCCGTACTGATGATTTGCGACGGTGAGAAGGCGGTAGGCATTGCCGGCATCATGGGCGGAGAGAATTCTATGATTACCGATAAGGTACAGACCATGCTGTTTGAAGCGGCATGCTTTAACGGTACGAATATTCGTAAATCGGCAAAGAAAGTAGGTCTTCGTACCGATGCGTCAGGTAAATTCGAGAAGGGACTTGACCCGGAGAATGCACAGGCAGCTATTGACCGGGCCTGTCAGTTAGTAGAAGAAATGGGAGCGGGAGAAGTGGTAGGCGGCATGGTGGATGTATATGCAGAAAAGAGAATGCCGGTGCGCGTACCATTTGACGCAGACAAAATTAACGCGCTTCTGGGAACAAATATTTCCAAAGAAGAGATGATAAGCTATTTGAATATGGTAGAACTTGGTTATGATGCGAATACCAGCGAAGTCGTTGCGCCGACTTTCCGTCAGGATATTCTGCGTCTTGCGGACGTTGCGGAGGAAATTGCAAGATTTTACGGATATGATAATATTCCTACGACGCTGCCAAAGGGAGAGGCGACTACAGGGAAACTTTCTCATAAGCTTCGGATTGAAGAGACTGCAAGAAATATTGCGGAGTTTTGCGGCTTCAGCCAGGGTATGAATTATTCTTTCGAGAGTCCGAAGGTATTTGATAAACTGATGATTTCGGAAGATTCTGACCTTCGTCAGGCAGTGGAGATTATGAATCCGCTGGGGGAAGATTACAGTATTATGCGCACGACCTCCCTAAACGGTATGCTGACTTCTTTAGCGACGAACTATAATCGGCGGAATAAGAATGTAAGACTGTATGAGCTGGGAAATATTTATCTGCCAAAGTCGCTGCCTCTTACGGAGCTTCCGGAAGAACGGATGCAGTTTACGCTGGGGATGTACGGCGAGGGAGATTTCTTCACCATGAAGGGCGTTGTGGAGGAATTTTTTGATAAGGCGGGTCTTCATGGAAAAGAGGTCTATGATCCGAATGCAGGCAAACCCTATCTCCACCCGGGAAGACAGGCCAATATTATTTATGACGGATTCGTTGTGGGTTATTTAGGCGAAGTTCATCCGGATGTGGCGGATACCTATGGAATCGGGGAGAAGGCATATTTGGCAGTGATTGATATGCCGGAGGTTGTAAAGCGGGCCACATTTGACAGGAAATACGAAGGAATTGCCAGATTCCCGGCAGTGAACAGGGATATAAGCATGGTAGTTCCGAAGGATATCATGGTGGGACAGATTGAGGAAGTGATGGAAAAGCGCGGCGGCGCTTATCTGGAAAGCTATGTGCTGTTTGATTTGTATGAGGGCAGCCAGATTAAGAAAGGATATAAGTCGGTGGCATATTCGATTGTATTCCGCGCCAAAGATAAGACGCTAGAAGAAGCGGATGTCTCTAAGGCCATGGATAAGATTTTAAAAGCCTTAGAGGAGATGGGAATTGAGCTTCGTAAATAGGACAGGAGAGAATATGAAACGTCAGGATTTTTATTTTGAATTGCCGGAAGAGCTGATTGCCCAGGACCCCCTTGAGGACCGAGCGGCTTCCAGACTTCTGGTATTGGATAAAGAGACGGGAGAGGTCTTTCATCACAGTTTCAGAGAAATAGCAGATTATATAGAACCAGGCGACTGCCTGGTTCTAAATGACACGAAAGTAATTCCGGCAAGGTTGATTGGCGCCAAGGAGGGTACCGGAGGAAAGATAGAGGTTCTGCTCTTAAAGCGGAGAGAGGGAAATGTGTGGGAAACCCTGGTAAAGCCCGGAAGAAAAGCAAGGCCGGGAGCAAGGATTCGCTTTGGGGAAGGTCTCCTTACAGGCGAGATTATTGATATTGCAGAGGAAGGAAACCGTCTGATTCGCTTTGAATATGAGGGAATCTTCGAGGAAATCTTAGACCGGCTGGGGCAGATGCCGCTGCCGCCTTATATTACCCGCCAGCTAGAGGATAAGAACCGCTATCAGACCGTATATGCGGAGCATACCGGTTCTGCGGCGGCGCCGACGGCAGGGCTTCATTTTACTCCGGAGCTTCTGGAACAGATTGAAAAAAAGGGCGCAGATATTGCGAAGGTGACCCTTCATGTGGGGCTTGGAACCTTCCGTCCAGTGAAGGCGGACGATATCTTAGAACATCATATGCATTCGGAATTTTACCGGATTGAAGAGGAAGCGGCGGAGAAGATTAACCGGGCTAAGAGAAATGGCGGCCGGGTAATCTGCGTGGGGACGACGAGCTGCCGTACGATAGAATCTGCGGCTGATGAGAACGGGAGACTGAAAGCCTGCAGCGGATGGACGGATATTTTCATCTATCCGGGATACCGGTTTCGGGTTCTGGACAGCCTGATTACCAATTTTCATCTGCCGGAATCAACTTTGATTATGCTGGTGTCTGCGCTGGCGGGGAGAGAGCGTACGCTGGCGGCGTATGAAGAGGCGATTCGGAAGCGGTACCGTTTTTTCTCTTTTGGGGATGCAATGTATATTGGGTGAGTGTCGGCGAACACCTGACATAATCTAACCATATACATTCGTTTACTTTTTAGATTGTGTTGGTTATAATATAGATGGATGATTTTTGAGGGCTTGTTGATAGAGACTGTTGCACAGAAAGCAATGGCGTATGAAACGTATAACGGGAGGTTCATCTATGTTTTATATCATGGCAGCGCGATGCAGAGATAGGAAAAGTGGTGGTATATGATGTGTGAGAAGGCAAAGCTGCTAATTGCAGATGACGAACCGGGAATCCTTCAATTGCTGAAGGATTATTTTGAACTGCAGGGATATCAGGTCTGCGGAGTAAAGGATGGAGTAGAGGTGATAGCAAAGCTTTCGTGGGAGCCGGATTTGATACTTCTGGACGTGGCGATGCCCTTAATGGATGGATTTGAGGTGTGCGAACGAATCCGCGTCCATGTGTCCTGTCCGATTCTGTTTTTGACGGCTAAGATAGAAGAAGCCGACCGAATCCGGGGGTTTATGACAGGCGGAGACGATTATATTCTGAAGCCCTTTAGTATTGACGAGCTTGGAGCAAGAGTAGAAGCGCACCTGCGGAGAGAAAATCGGCGGAGCGTTGATAAGACAGTGAAAATATTCGGCCGGCTTGCCATTCATTATGGGGAGAAGAGTATCTATTATGATGACAGGCCCGTTGCTTTTACCGGGACAGAGTATCGAATCATAGAACAGTTATCCTTAAGTCCGGGGCAGATATTCAGCAAGGACCAACTGTATGAGAAGGTGCGGGGGTATGACGGCAGCGGGGACAGCAGTATTATTATGGAGCATGTCAGGAGAATCAGGAGTAAAATAGGCCGGTATACGAAGCGGACATATATAGAAACGGTATGGGGAGTCGGTTACAGATGGATTGGTTAGATGAAAAGCTGGATAAATTATTAAATGGTATAAAGAATCTTTCTTTTCGTCAGGCAATGCTTGCATATGTTCTGATTCTTGCAGTGATTACTGCTGTTTTGACCTATGTAACGCAGGCATTTTGCCGGTATCAGAAGATTCTATTTGCCGGTGAATGGTGCGGTTATGCGTATGCATTTGCAGGAATCATTTTAACCATTTTTATTTTTTATCGAAAGCGGCTGAAACGGCCGCTTTCTCTTCTGAATGAGAGCGTGAATAATATTAGACGGAATAATCTGGATTTTCATATATCCTACGACAGCAGGGATGAATTTGGAGAGTTATGTGATTCGGTGGAAGCGATGCGTCTGGAGCTGGAGAAGAATAAAGAGGAGTTATGGCGTCTGATTGAGAGGCAGAAGGAGTTAAATGCCGCATTTGCCCATGACCTGCGCACGCCTCTTACGGTGCTGAAAGGATATACAGATTTTCTTGCCAGATATATCACTGAAGGGAAGCTCAGCGAGGATAAACTTCAGGAGATTTTAAAACTTATGGCGGAGCATTTAAAGCGCCTGGAGGACTACAGCTATACAATGAAAGGAATCCGAAGCATCGAGGAGGTGCCGCTGTCACTGCGGGAGACAACTCTGGCCGGTCTGGAGAATCGGATCAAGGAAGTGGTATTTGCGCTGAATCAGACCGGGGGAATCCGGATAACGTATGGTGGATTTGACATAAAATATACTGGTTTTATAGAGGCCGACGACAGTATTATTATGGAAGTATTGGAAAATATATTGTCCAATGATATCCGCTATGCCAGAAGCAGCATTGAAATCTACATGGATTATGACAGCTCTGAGAAGGAGATCGTGGCTATGGTAAGAGACGACGGTCCGGGATTTTCGCAAGAACAGCTTACACAGGCCACAAAGCCTTATCATAAAGAATACAGTGCAGATGCAGAAGAAGAACATTTTGGAATCGGACTTCATATCTGCCAGGAACTGTGTCTGAAACATGGCGGAACATTAAGTGTAGCAAACAGTATTCTGGGCGGGGCAGTCGTGACAGCCTCCTTCCGCTGCCGGTAGGCTATTATCTGCCTGTGCAGGCGAATCGGCGCTTTGCGGGGCGGCAGGCAATATAGGTTCTTATGCAAAGCTGGGTAACGCGCCAGTGAACTAACTGCTAACTCCGGCTAGAATGTGCAGGAATGCCTGCACATCCAAGTCTCCGATAAGCAGTGGATTTCACTTCTGCTAAAAACACCCTTTTATGCTTTGTATAAGAACCTATATTGCCTGCCGCCCCGCAAAGCGCCGATTCGCCTGCACAGGCAGATAATATTTAAAAAATCCTTACTTTTTCTTAATTTTTTGTAGGGAAAATATAGAGAATTTCATTCTATACTATGGGAAACGACATAAGAGGTTATGCCGTTTCCTATTTTTAGGTGTGATGTAAGGAAGGGGATTTTAAATGTCAGCAACAATTAAGATAAGGAATTTAAATCAGTATTACGGAAAAAAGCAGGCTCTAAAGGATGTAAACCTCACAATAGAAACGGGGATGTTCGGTCTTCTTGGCAGGAACGGAGCCGGGAAGACGACTTTAATGAAGGTGCTTGCCACACTGCTGCCAAAGTCGGAAGGAGAGATTTCCATATGTGGGAAAAATGTGGAGCATGCGCAGAATGTGAGAAAGATTGTGGGGTATCTTCCCCAGGAATTTTCTATGTATCCCAATATGACGGTCTACGAGGCCATGGATTATCTGGGAGTTCTGTCCGGGCTTAAAAAAAGCCAGAGAAAAGAGAGGATTCCAAAGCTTTTGAACCGGGTGAATCTTCAGGATGACAGCAAAAAGAAGGTGAAGGCATTATCTGGCGGTATGAAGCGGCGGCTTGGGATTGCACAGGCCATCCTGCACAATCCGAAAGTTTTGATTGTGGATGAACCCACTGCCGGATTAGACCCGGAAGAGAGAGTCCGGTTCCGCAACCTCTTGTGCGAGATTGCAGAGAATAGAATCGTGATTCTTTCCACACATATCGTAGGCGATATTGAGGCGACATGTGAAAATATCGCGGTATTGGATGAGGGAGAGATGATTTATCAGGGAACGGTTGGAAACCTGATTCAGATGGCGGAAGGGAAGGTGTATTCGGCGGAGATTAGCAAGCGGGAGCTGGAGCTTCTGAAGAAGAACTATATTGTAACCAGTATGCTTACCTTGGGGAACAATGTAATGGTCCGGTTTCTTGCTGAAGAGCCGCCCTTTGCATCGGCAAAACTCTGCGAGGCAGGCGTAGAGGACGCTTATATGTATCTGATGCAGGCAGAAGGGGGTGAGGGCGTATGTTCAGACAGTTATTAATAAAAGAATGCCGTCAAACAGTAAAAAGTCTGATCTACTGGCTGGTTGTTCTGGTACTGGTCCTTGA
>CATJPU010000169.1 GCA_949742505.1 uncultured Lachnospiraceae bacterium
AAAAGCAATAAATTTTATGCAAAATATAAATACATTGTATAACATGAAGGGAAGAATGGAGTAGTAAAAACCACCAATTCTTACTACGTTTTTACTACGTTTCACGGCTTTAACTTGCCACATTTTGCCCCGTTTTGCTCATTCTGTGATTTTTTAACAATTATCTTTGAAAAAGTAAATCTCGCAAAACGTGCCAAAACACGGCAAATCAACGCAATTTAGGAGGAATTTTTATTATGATTAAGATACTTTTCATCTGCCACGGCAACGTGTGCAGAAGCACGATGGCTCAGTTTGTATTCCAAGACATGGTGAATCAATGCGGAAGACAAAGTGAATTTCATATTGACTCGGCTGCTACCAGCCGGGAAGAGATTGGCAACGGTCCTCATTATGGAACGGTGCGCAAGCTGAAAGAGGAGAGGGTTCCGGTACTGCATCACCGGGCAAGGCAGATGACCAGACAGGATTATGACAGGTATGACTATCTGATTGGCATGGATTCGGCAAATATCAGGAATATGAACCGGATTTCCGGCGGCGATTCGGAGGGCAGGATTTATAAACTCCTGGAGTTTGCCGGAGAGGAGAGGGATATTGCAGACCCTTGGTATACAGGAAATTTTGACAGAACTTATGAAGATGTGACGAAAGGGTGCAGGGCGCTTTTGAAAAAGCTCATATAAAGCAAACGCTCCGGCCGAGAGGAATGGCCAGAGTGTCTGTTTAAAAGGATTCTATTGTATGAATAAAAGGATTAATGATTCTAACATGTAGTATGGTTGACTGTCAGAACCATGCGTCCTTGGACGCCGAAATGACTCGTTAAATATTTATCTATCCTGTTTCTGATAGTATTTTAGCATGAGAGAGAGGCCTTGTAAATATCAATACAATACAATTTTTTCAGGAAATTTCACAACTTTTTTGTGAAAAATATAACAAAACAGGCGGGTTGACTAATTTTTTGCAATCAAGTAAAATTTGATAGATGGAATTTTGATAAAAATTTAAGATATTTATATTAAAGAGGAAATGTTTATGAGGTTACGAAGAATGCTGGCAGTCTGGGCTGCCAAATGTGCAGAAAAGATAAGCGTCAGAGTCTTTCACAGACAGGGCGTGACCTGGGCGGGGAAGATTGCGCTGAAGATTTGTCCGAATATATTGTCGGAGTTAGCGGCTCAAGTGAGGGAGGATATATTTATTGTCTGTGGAACGAATGGGAAGACTACCACGAATAACATGCTGTGCGCTGCATTAAAGGCAGAAAGGAAGAAGGTTGTCTGTAATCATACGGGTTCGAACATGCTGAACGGCGTGGCGGCAGCCTTTGTGCTGTCTGCCGGGTGGGGAGGCAGTCTGGATGCGGATTGTGCCAGCATTGAGATTGACGAGGCTTCAACGAAGCGTGTCTTTCCCTATTTTAAGCCGGATTACATGGTGCTGACAAATTTATTCCGGGATCAGCTTGACCGTTACGGCGAGATTGATATTACCATGAATCTGCTGAAAGAAGTGATGCAGACGGCGCCGGATATGACGGTGATTGTGAATGGCGACGACGCATTGTCGGCGTTTCTTGCGATGGATGCGGGGAATCCCTTTATTACGTATGGAATCAGCGAGAAGGTTGTGGATGATACGGATTCCCATGAGATTAGGGAAGGACGTTTCTGTAAGAAATGCGGGGCTGTCATGCATTATAATTTTTACCATTACAGTCAGCTTGGGGATTATACTTGTACGGTCTGCGATTTTAAACGGCCGGAAATCCGGTATGACGCCTCAGGGGTTCAGGTGGAAGACGGTTTGTCATTTACGGTGGAGAACAGGGAGATTCATGCTGATTATAAGGGATTTTATAATGTATATAATATTCTGGCGGCTTATGCGGCTGTCAGGAGTGCGGGGATGACAGCGGAACATTTTAATGAGATGTTGGCCGGATTCAATCCGGAGAATGGACGCATGGAGGAATTTCAAATTAAGGGTACGAAGATTGTTTTGAATCTTGCCAAGAACCCGGCCGGATTTAATCAGAATATTTCCGCTGTTATGCAGGATGATACGCCAAAGGATGTGATTATTGTAATCAATGATAACGCGCAGGATGGGACGGATATTTCCTGGCTTTGGGACGTTGACTTTGACCGTTTTAGGGATGCGAATGCGAATTCTATTACGGTCAGCGGTATCCGTTGTCAGGATATGCGTCTTCGCCTGAAATATGTGGATATTCCGTCAATGTTGGAGGAAGATGTAACGAAGGCAATTCTTGAACGTATTGAAAATGGATGCGGGAATCTGTATGTTCTGGTAAATTATACTGCGTTGTTTAGCACTCATACTGTTTTAAAGAAGATGGAGGGACAGAAGTGATGGAAGAGAAAAGAAAGATTAGGATTGGACATTTATACCCGGATCTTCTGAATCTTTACGGGGATAGAGGGAATATTGCATGTATGACGAAGCGCTGCTTGTGGCGGGGCATTGAGGCGGAGACGATGGAGTATAATCTGGGCGATGTGATTGATTTTGAGCGGCTTGATATTGTATTGTTAGGCGGCGGTTCTGACAGAGAGCAGATGATTGTATGCCAGAAGCTTCAGGAAATTCAGGAGGATTTCAAGGCATATGTGGAGGATAACGGCGTAGTTATTGCCGTTTGCGGCGGGTATCAGCTGCTGGGGAAATATTATAAGACACAGGAAGGACTTATTCGGGGACTGAATCTGGTGGATTTATATACAGAGCAGGGAGAAGGGCGTCTGATTGACAATATTGTGCTTCAGAGCGAGCTGGTTTCGATGCCTGTGGTTGGATTTGAGAATCATGGTGGACGTACCTTTATTAATGGAAACAAACCTTTCGGAAAGGTGCTTTATGGAGCGGGTAACGACGGAGAGAGCGGTTATGAAGGAGTTGTATACAAGAATGTGATTGGAACTTATCTGCATGGTCCGCTTCTTCCGAAGAATCCGGAAGTCTGCGACTGGCTGATTGCAAGAGCGCTGGAGAGGAAATATGGGGAATGCCGTTTAGAGCCGCTGGATGACAGTCAGGAGACAGAGGCAAACGCCTATGTGTATCAACGATTTGTGGGGTAATAATTTGTGGCTTTTCCTTCCGGATGCTGAAGGCGGTTAAGAACTCAGGAAATAGTTGCTTTTGCAACATTTTTCTGAGCGGCAGGCTGCTCCGTGTGTCATGTTGTGTACGGAACGAAGCAGCTTTTATTCTTGTGAAAGAGACATGTTCTCACCTGTATATAGAGTGATTTTCCCATATTTTACCAATTGTATTTTGGGAAAACTTAGAATGTGTCAAAAAACATCAAAACAATGAGAATCGTGTCAAAAGAGCACTTTTTGCTATACTGTGAACTATAAGTGCGCATAGTCAGTGAACAACAACTCTTTCTGCTTTCTGGTTGACAGAGAACACCAAAAAAACTATAATTTATTAAAAGACTGTGTATACTAACAAAGAGAGCTGCTGTGCAGATAAGCGGAAGAATGAAATGAGAGGAATGGATCTACATGTTATCGAAAGAAGAGGAAGTAAAGAGGAGTAAGCTCTGGAGAATTGTAATGAGCGTATCTTCTGTATTAATTATTGTGATTGCTGCTTTTTTCCTGGTAAAGATGTTCCGCTCCAATCCTTTAGAGGGAACCTGGAGGAACGAGGAGTCGGATATGGTACTTACCATTAAGAGGAGTAATTCCCTGACAGTCAGTATTCCGGAGGCATTGGAAGGAGAAGGGATCAAGGTAAGTCTGGATTACAGTATGGATAAGGAGGAGAAGACAATCAGTATTAAGATGAATGAGACGGCAAAAGAGAAGGCGGTAGCAGATTCGGACGGCCAGCTTACCGGGAAGACAATAGAGAGCGCTGCCAGTGCGCTTTTGACGACTTTCGACTATAGTGTGGACCAGAAAGAGCTGACTCTGACGGAACGGGAATATGGAGAACAGATGATGTTTATAAAAGAATAGTGCAGGTATCCCTCTGCAGGAACATATAGGTACCGGCAGAGGGTTTTTCTTTTCAGCGGGCACTAACTGTGTCACCAGCCTGCAGACGCGCATCTGACACAGATAGCGGGCACAGCGAATATTTCGGCCTGTTTTTTCCGATTGCAAAAGTTCGGAATACTCGGTGTAGCCCGCGTAACCCTGTGTTTTTGAACTTGCACACCCGAAAAATCGAAGATTTGCACAGGAATTTCAAGTACGGAGTAAAAACAAGGAGGAAGATAAAGGTGACAAGAGAAGGGACGAGAAAAGTACGAATCGGGGACATATGGATTGGCGGCGGTAATCCGGTGGCGATTCAGTCTATGACAAATACCAGAACAGAAGACGTTAAGGCGACGGTTAATCAGATTTTGAGGCTGGAGGAAGCAGGCTGTGAGATTGTCCGCTGCGCTGCGCCCACCATGGAAGCGGCAGAGGCGTTTGGTGAGATTAAACGGCAGATACATATTCCTCTTGTGGCGGATATTCATTTTGACTATCGTCTTGCAATTGCGGCTATCGAGCATGGCGTGGATAAGATTCGGATTAATCCGGGCAATATCGGGGACGGCGATAAGCTTCGGGCGGTGGTGGAGAAGGCGAAGGAATACGGGATTCCGATTCGGGTGGGGGTTAACAGCGGTTCCTTAGAGAAGCATCTGGTGGAGAAATATGGAGGCGTTACTGCAGAAGGACTTGTGGAGAGCGCCCTTGACAAGATACATATGATTGAAGTCTTTGGATATGACAATCTGGTGGTCAGCATTAAATCCTCCGATGTGCTGATGTGCGTGAAGGCGCACGAGCTGCTGGCGAAAGAATGCGCTTATCCGCTTCATGTGGGGATTACGGAAGCAGGGACGCTGCTTTCCGGCAATATCAAATCGTCGGTGGGACTTGGAATTATTCTTTATCAGGGAATCGGCGATACCATCCGGGTATCACTGACCGGAGATCCGGCGGAGGAGATTAAATCTGCGAAGCTGATTCTGAAAACATTAGGTCTGCGGAAAGGCGGAATTGAGGTGGTGTCCTGTCCAACCTGCGGACGTACAAAGATTGATTTAATCGGGCTTGCCAGTCAGGTGGAGACACTGGCTGCAGATTTTCCGCTGGACATTAAAGTGGCTGTAATGGGCTGCGTGGTAAACGGGCCGGGAGAAGCCAGGGAAGCGGATATCGGAATTGCCGGAGGGGACGGCAAGGGGATGATCATGAAAAAAGGACAGGTAATTAAGACGGTTAAAGAAGAAGAGTTGTTGATAGAATTAAGACAGGAGTTGCTGCACTGGAATGAGTAAAGCTTTTTTTGAGGTTTTTCCAACCCTGAAAATGGAAAATGATTTGAGGATGCAGTTTGACGGCGTGGAAGTCGAAAAGGTTGCGACGAACAGTC
Organism: uncultured Lachnospiraceae bacterium; assembly: GCA_949742505.1. Lineage (GTDB taxonomy): Bacteria > Bacillota > Clostridia > Lachnospirales > Lachnospiraceae > Claveliimonas. The sequence goes on from CATJPU010000169.1 coordinate 5,419, forward strand.
AGAGAGATTATTTGAATATTCATATTTTTTCCAGACATCTGATACAAAAGCATTATATATACTCGGCGGAAAATGCGGTAAAAGAACAGTTATTTGCAAAAAGCTTCATTTTGGTAGCAATCATAGAAAACTATGAATTGTCAGGACAGTATACGCCGGAGAATCTGATGCGGGAGTATTATGACAGCTTGCTTTTAGAGGTGTGCAAAAAGAGTATCGTTGAATGCAATATGCTTAAGACGGCATCGTATAGCTTCAGAAATGACAACTGTCTGCGTCTGAAGCTTTTAGAAACAGTGATAGCCCGTGGAAAGCAGGAATCCCTTGTGGGGATGATACGGAATATTTTTGCAGAGCGGTTTCATGTGCCGATAGAAGTGACGGTGGAATATGAAGAGCCAAAGGAAAGCAAGTTAAAGATCAATGAGCTAAAACTACAGCGGGAAGTAGAGGCAATCGTAGAGCGCAATCAGGCCCTTGGAAAAGAGCGCCAGGAGAGGGAGCAGGCAGAAGAGAAGAAAAAGGAAGCAGAAAAAGAGAGAAGAGAGGCTAAGACAGGCGCAGTTCAGGAGAAAAAGGCGGATAAACAGTTAAGTCAGGGACAGAATACGAAAGAAACAGCCGATAAGAACTGGGGATTTCACCGGCAGGCTGGAAGAAGAGCCGGTACATACAGCGGTTTCCGAAAGTCTGATGATCCGAATATGATATTTGGAAGGGATTTTGACGACGCGCCAATTGAGCTGAATACGGTTGAGCATGAGATGGGTGAAATTACCATTCGCGGTAAGGTAATAAGCTTTGATACAAGGGAGATTCGGAATGAAAAGACCATTCTAATCTATGCTCTGACGGACTTTACCGATTCGATTATGGTCAAGATGTTTGTGAAAAATGAACAGCTTGCGGAACTTCTTGGGGAAATTAAACCGGGAGCTTTCCTGAAAATCAAGGGTGTGACTACGATTGACAGATTCGACGGGCAGCTTACCATCGGTTCTGTAGCCGGAATCCGAAAGATATCGGATTTTACCGTAACGAGAAAGGATACTTATCCGGAGAAACGGGTAGAGCTCCACTGTCACACGAAGATGAGCGATATGGACGGAGTTTCAGAGGTGACGGATATTGTACAGCAGGCCCATAACTGGGGCCATAAGGCCATTGCCATTACTGATCATGGGGTGGTGCAGGCATTTACCGATGCGAACCATTATATCGAGCGGTTGGAAAAGGACGATCCTTTCAAGATTATCTACGGGGTAGAGGCGTACCTGGTGGATGATTTGAAGGAGGTGGCAGTAAATGAGAAGGGGCAGAATCTTGAGGACACCTTCGTGGTATTTGATTTGGAGACAACCGGATTTAGTCCGATTTCCGACCGGATTATTGAGATTGGCGCAGTTAAGGTGGAGCGGGGCAGGATTACGGAGCGGTTCAGTACATTTGTGAATCCAAAGGTTCCTATTCCCTTCCGGATTACCCAGCTTACCAGCATCAATGACAGCATGGTGATGGACGCGCCGGATATTGAGACGGTTCTGCCGCAATTTCTGGAATTTATCGGGGATGCGGTACTGGTTGCCCACAATGCCAGTTTTGATGTGGGATTTATTGAGCAGAATATGCGTTATCAGGACATGACGCCGGATTTGACCTCTGTGGATACGGTTGCTATGGCCCGGATTCTTATGCCTACCTTGTCTAAATTTAAATTGAATGTTGTGGCTAAGGCGCTGAATATTTCACTGGAAAATCATCACCGGGCGGTAGATGACGCGGGGGCGACGGCAGAGATTTTTGTGAAATTCATTGAGATGCTAAAAGACAGAGATATTCATGATTTGAAGGGCCTGAACCGGTTTGGGGCCAGCAATGGGGACGCAATCAAAAAGCTTCCTACTTATCATGCTATTATTCTGGCCAGAAATGATATTGGCAGAACGAATCTCTATACCCTTGTGTCCAAATCCCACACGCAGTTTTTCGGACGAAGGCCCAGGATTCCCAAAAGTGAATTTTCCAAATACCGGGAGGGTCTGATTCTTGGAAGCGCCTGTGAAGCAGGGGAATTATATCAGGCGATTCTTAATGAAAAGTCCGAAGAACGGATTGCCAGAATTGTGGATTATTATGATTATCTGGAAATTCAGCCCTTGGGAAATAACCGCTTTATGATTGAGAGCGACCGTATTTCTAAGGTGCAGAACGAAGAAGACTTAAAAGCAATTAACCGCAAAATCATCGAACTGGGAGAGAAATTCCACAAACCGGTGGCGGCTACCTGCGACGTACATTTTCTGAATCCGGAAGACGAGGTGGACCGCCGGATTATTATGGCGGGCAAAGGGTTTTCTGACGCGGATGAACAGGCGCCGCTGTATCTTCGGACAACGGAGGAGATGCTGGAGGAATTTGAATATCTGGGGGCGGAGAAGGCCCATGAGGTGGTCATTGATAATCCGAATAAGATTGCAGACTGGGTGGAGAAGATATCGCCGGTCAGACCAGACAAATGTCCGCCGGTGATTCCGGATTCGGACAAAACTCTGCGGGAGATTTGCTACAAAAAGGCCCATGAGATGTATGGGGAGAATCTGCCGGAGGTGGTAACGGAACGATTGGAGAGGGAACTAAATTCGATTATTTCCAATGGATTTGCGGTCATGTATATTATCGCCCAGAAGCTGGTATGGAAGTCTAATGAGGACGGATATTTGGTAGGCTCCCGGGGGTCTGTCGGCTCCTCCTTTGTAGCGACAATGGCCGGAATTACGGAGGTGAATCCCTTAAGTCCTCATTATTATTGTGAAAAGTGTCACTACAGTGATTTTAGCTCTGAAGAGGTCAGAAGCTATGCGGGAGGCTGCGGGATGGATATGCCGGATAAGAATTGTCCGGAGTGCGGCGCGCCTCTTGTGAAGGCGGGCTTTGACATTCCCTTTGAGACATTCTTAGGATTTAAGGGGAACAAAGAGCCGGATATTGATTTGAATTTCTCAGGCGACTATCAGAGTAACGCCCATAAATATACGGAAGTTATTTTTGGAGACGGGCAGACTTACCGGGCCGGGACGATAGGTACTCTTGCGGATAAGACGGCGTTTGGATTTGTGAGAAATTATTACGAAGAGCGTAATTCGAGAAAAAAGGTCTGTGAAATTGACCGCATCGTACAGGGATGTACCGGGATTCGGAGGAGTACGGGACAGCATCCGGGAGGAATTATTGTCCTTCCGCTGGGAGAGGATATCAATTCATTTACCCCGGTGCAGCATCCGGCAAACGATATGACGACGGATATTGTTACGACTCACTTTGATTACCATTCCATTGACCATAACCTGCTAAAACTTGACATTCTGGGACACGATGATCCGACCATGATTAAGACGCTGGAAGAATATATCAGTTCCCCCGCGATGGATAATGAATATAATGAAACAGATAACCGTTTTGTGGCGACGAATATTCCTTTGGACGATAAAGGGGTAATGTCTCTGTTTCAGAGTACGGAGGCTCTGGGAATCAAGCCTTCGGATATCGGCGGCTGTCCGGTGGGGTGTATGGGAATCCCGGAATTTGGTACGGACTTCGTTATTCAGATGGTAATGGATACGAAGCCTCAGACATTGTCGGATTTAATCCGTATTTCCGGTCTGTCTCATGGGACGGATGTGTGGCTGAACAACGCCCAGGAGCTGATTCGCAGCGGAAAGGCAACCATTTCAACGGCGATTTGTACCCGCGACGATATTATGACTTACCTGATTAATAAGGGGATGGACAGCGAGGAATCATTCACGATTATGGAGCGGGTCCGGAAAGGAGCTGTGGCAAAGGGAAAATGTAAGGAATGGCCCAAGTTCAAGGAAGATATGAAGAAAAACGGCGTGCCCGACTGGTACATCTGGTCCTGTGAGAAGATTAAGTATATGTTTCCGAAGGCCCACGCGGCGGCTTATGTGATGATGGCTTACCGGATTGCCTACTGCAAGATTAACTATCCGCTGGCATATTATGCAGCGTATTTTGGAATCCGCGCGGACGCGTTCTCCTATGAGCTGATGTGTCAGGGGAAGGAGCGGCTGAATTATCATATTAATCAATACCAGAATAAAGAGGCTCTATCGAAGAAAGAACAAGATTCCTTAAAGGACATGAAGATTGTACAGGAAATGTATGCCAGAGGCTTTGAATTTCTGCCCATTGACTTGTATCTGTCTAAAGCGTCGAAATTTGAAATCGTGGACGGCAAGCTCTTACCTCCTTTTTCAAGTATTGAAGGAATGGGCGCGATTGCGGCCGAGGCGGTGGAAGCGGCGGCAGTGGACGGCCCCTACCTGTCCAGAGATGATTTCCGCCAGAGAACGAAGGTCAGCAAGACGGTGATTGATTTGATGAATAGTCTGGGGATATTTGGGAATCTTCCCGAGAGCAATCAGCTCAGTTTATTTGATTTGTGATGCGGGACGACATCTTGCAGAAAGCAATTTAGGGACACGCTCTACAGTTATGCTCCTGCAAGGGAGATATTCGTATATGACTACGTTCAGGTGATTTTCGCGGCGGGTCTGGGATATGTAATTTTCGGAAAGATGCCGGATGGTCCGAGCTGGCTTGGATATGGGATTATCTGCATGATGGCGGTGGTGATGTTCCTGTATAATAATACAAAACTATGTCAATGAAATATTCCAATTGACAAATTTTATGTTTACTGATACAATCAGAGTATGAGACTCAGAAGATATTTGAAAGTTTTACGAGGTACATATGAAGAAATACTATGCAGTGTATATAGGCCTGATGCTGTCTGTATTTAGCATAGGCAGCTGTCTTTTCTATTCTCAGATTGTTCTGTCAGAAGCAGTTACAGCTTTCTTATTTATTGTTACGCTTACGGCGGTGGGATGCCAGGATATGAAATCAATGATAATTGCGGATAAATGGAGCGCTGTCATATTGGGAATTGCGATGATTTCCTGTCTGACAATGCCGGAGCTTCCGCTCTATTCCCGGATGGCGGGACTGGTATGTGTCAGTGTGCCGTTTCTATTGATTGCGCTTCTGGTTCCGGGGAGCTTCGGCGGAGGAGATATTAAGCTGACGGCAGTCTGCGGCCTGTTTCTTGGCTGGAAGGCGACGCTTGTTTCAGCCGTGATAGGCATTTTCCTCGGAGGAATCTGGACAGGCTGTCTTCTGATGGCAGGGAAGATTGGGAGGGAGGATTCTTTCCCGCTTGGACCCTTCTTATGTCTGGGTATGGCTCTTGGGATTTATGTTGGGAATCCATTGGCGGAGTATTTTTTTACTATATAGTAAACGCGCTCTAGGGAGATGTATACTCAAAAATATTCCGCCTGCGCGGCGGAAAGCTTCCAACCGCGCAGGTGGATATTTATTTCTGCGAGCAACGAGTCAGGCGGGCATGCTTGCATGCACATTCGGCGACTGCCGCGAGGGTCAAATACGCCGCTGCTTTTCAGCGCTACAAGCTTGATGCCCCGTTGCTTAGACGGAGGCGCATAAGGAAGTATTATGAAAATTCTATTCAACCGGTGTAGCATAGGTTACGCCGGTTGTGTCGTGTCGAAAGAAAGTTCCGGTTTATGGATCACAATCTTTTCAATAAGCTCATTGACGGTGGAGGCATCCAGTTCCTGTATCTTCGAGTATTGTTCTAAAAGCGGGATGCCCTGGCATACGGCATCCTGAAATCCAGTTCCGCCTGCCGGGCGCTCTCACTTTGAATAGATTGATAAAGGTCGGTAGCTACATTGCCCGGTGAAATGATCGTGGATTTGATGTTATCCATCCTGTGTTCCTGGCGCAGCCCTTCCATAATTGCCCGCACTGCGAATTTTGTTCCGCAATACACAGTTGAATTTTCATAAACATGATGTCCCAGCACAGAATCGGTCGCAATAATATGTCCGCTGTGCTGTTTTACCATGACAGGCAAAACAGCAGAAATCCCATTCAATACTCCCATCACATTGATATCCAACAGCTGTTGCCATTCATTTCTCCTGCCCTCAATTAACGGAGCCGTAGGCATAATGCCCGCATTATTGTACAGTACATCCACCCGGCCATACAATTCCACAGCCATGTCGATCACAGCTTTTACTTCTTCATAACTGACCACATCCGCTGCCTTATAAGCAACGGTGCATCCTTCGAGGGAATCTGCCAGTTCCCTGAGCTTTTCTTCACGGCGGGAGGCAATTACAAGTTTTGCTCCCTTGTCCGCCAGCAGTCTGACAGTTGTCTCACCGCTTCCACTGGATGCCCCTAAAATTACAACCACCTTGTCATTTACCGTATTTATCTTATCTGCTCCTCTGTTTGATACGTTGGAACAGCCTATTCCGCTCTGTTATGCTGGCTTTTTATAAGCTGTTCTTTAAAATCTCCCTGATTTCATCTTTGTCTGGCACCTTATAGCCGCCATTGTCAACGCCGAATTAAAAATGTAAGAAAACGCCGATTATATTTTGTAGTTTTTCGGCGGAGCCATGTAACCTTTTCAAGTGTTTCCCTGCTCAAAAAG
>CATJPU010000170.1 GCA_949742505.1 uncultured Lachnospiraceae bacterium
CTATACCAGATATGGCTGTAATACCTCAAGAACTTTATCTACCTCATCATCAGAGTGGATGTTAAGACTGATTGGCTTGGACAAGTCCAGGCTGAAAATACCCATGATAGACTTGGCGTCTATAACGTATCTGCCGGATACCAGATCGAAATCATTGTCAAATTGTGTGATAACATTTACGAATGATTTGACCTTTTCGATTGAATTTAATGAAATCTGTACTGTCTTCATCCCTGCACCTCCTTTTCATATAGAATCTATTAACATATTATAAGGTGGCAGGGGAAAAGTCAAGGAGAAAGTGATATGAGAAAAGCAGCGCTGCACAATTTGGGTTGCAAAGTAAACGCATATGAGACGGAAGCAATGCAGGAATTGCTGGAAAAAAACGGATATGAAATTGTACCCTTTGCGCAAGGGGCGGATGTGTATGTGATTAATACCTGTACGGTGACCAATATGGCGGACCGCAAGTCCAGACAGATGATTCATAAGGCGCGGAAGATGAATCCGGATGCGGTAATCGTGGCGGCAGGCTGTTATGTGCAGGCAAAGGGCGCAGCAGCGGATGACTGTATTGATATTATCATTGGAAATAACCGGAAAAAGGATCTAATCCCGATTTTGGAGGAATATTTTAAAGAGCGGCGGGGACAGGAGACTTCAGCCGGGAACCGGCAGAGACAGACAGCGATTCTGGATATTGGAAAGTTCCGGGAGTATGAGGAGCTCTCTATCTCCAGGCAGGCACAGCATACCAGAGCGAATGTGAAGGTTCAGGACGGATGCAATCAGTTCTGTTCTTACTGCATTATTCCTTATGCCAGAGGCAGGGTGAGGAGCCGGGGACTTGGGGATGTAATCAGCGAGGTGCGGCGGCTTGCGGCAAACGGGTATAAAGAGGTGGTGCTGACGGGGATACATTTAAGCTCTTATGGAGTGGATACAGGGGAAAGTCTGTTGTCCCTTCTTAAGGAGGCGCATCAGGTAGAAGGCATTTTAAGGATTCGTCTCGGTTCTTTAGAGCCTGGAATTATCACTGAGGAATTTGCGGCAGAGATTGCCGCGCTTCCGAAGATATGTCCGCATTTTCATCTATCCTTACAGAGTGGGTGCAGCGCCACGCTGAGGCGGATGAACAGAAGGTATACTGCAGAAGAATATGAAGAAAAGTGCAGAATATTACGGAAGATATTTGACAATCCTGCCATTACAACAGATGTGATTGTGGGATTTCCGGGGGAGACAGAGGAAGAATTTGAAGAATCCAGGGCATTTATTGATAAGATAAATTTTTATGAAACACATATTTTTAAATATTCCAGACGAGAAGGTACCCGGGCGGCAGTGATGGACGGCCAGGTGCCGGAGCAGATAAAAACGGAAAGAAGCAATCGGCTGATTGCGCTTGGAAAAGAGAAAAAACAGGAATTTGAGCGGCAAATGCTTGGCAGAAGCGCAGAGGTCCTGATGGAGGAAGAAATGATTCTGGACGGAGAAATCTGGCAGGTGGGACATACCAGAGAATATGTGAAAATCGGACGAAAATATGAAGAAAATCTTACAAATCAATTAATAAATGTAGAAATTCAGAACCGTTTACAAATAATGGATTGAATTTTAGAATAGTTTCATGTAGAATGATAAAGAAGTATTGTGAGAGGACGTGAGTATATGA
>CATJPU010000171.1 GCA_949742505.1 uncultured Lachnospiraceae bacterium
GATACACGATGCCGCATATTTTGTCAATACCCAACAACAACTTTGCCACGTCAAACGGTCGAGTAGACATGTCTCGTAAGGGACATGTCTCGACCCATCCGTTGTTTTGCACCTCTTAATAGATACCTCCTGTTAAAAACCCTTATTTCATCCGCATTAGAGGACTTTTTTTGTGTCAAGATTTATGTATTTTTTTGTTGTATTATATTGCGTTTCACGTGAAACAATGGTATAATACTTATGGAGGTGGTCTTTTTGTACCTTAAAAAAAGCTTCAATAAAAAAAGAAACAAGACCCAGCTTTCTTTTGTCCAGGGATACCGCGTCAATGGAAAAGTAAAACATAAAGTGATAGAAAACCTCGGATATTTAGAGGATTATCTGGACAAATATGAAGACCCAATAGCTCATTTTCAGCAGATTGCAAAAGAGTGGAACGCCAGACAGGAAGCACCCGAAACAATTGAAGTACATCTTTCAGAAAAACTCCCGGATCAGTGCAGCAACCGCAAAAACCTTGGATACGCCGTTATTAAGATGATTTATGCAAAACTGCAGATTCGTGAATTTTTCCAAAATAAACAGCGTCAGCTCTCTGTTGAGTATAACCTGAACGGCATTTTTTCCCTGCTGCTATTTAACCGCTTCCTGTTCCCGTCTTCCAAAAGGAATGCTTATGAAACAAAAGAACGATTTTTTGACAATTTCAACTTCTCACTGGATGATGTTTACCGGGCGCTTGGCTTTTTTAACAGATACTCACAGGAACTTCAGAAACATCTGCATGAAAGGATTTCCAGCCTCATTGGCAGAGATTCCGAAAAAGCCTATTATGACGTTACGAACTACTACTTTGAAATACCATATGAAGATGAAGAAATTCCGGATACCGAAAGAAAAGTGATGCGTAAAAAAGGACCGTCAAAAGAACATCGCAAAGACCCGATCATACAAATGGGACTTCTCATGGATCCGAACGGCATCCCAATGGCGTTTCATACCTTTTCCGGCAACGAAAGCGAAAAGACAAACATGCTTCCGGCAATACAGAGAATCAAAAAGGATTATGAAATCGGCAGAATCATTGTCGTTGCTGACAGAGGGCTGAATACCAGCGACAATACATCCGTCCTTTCCGGGGTCAATGCTTCCGACGAGAAAAACAATGACGGTTATGTCTATGGTCAGAGCATCCGCGGAGCCGATGCGGAATTCAAAAAATGGGTACTGGAACAGGACGGATATGTTACAACAATGGAACAAGACAAAGATGGTAAAGAGATTCCATTTAAGCACAAATCCAGACTGTATGCAAAAGAGATTAGAAAGAAAGATTCAACTGGGGAACGCAGGCTCAAAATGACCATTTATCAGAAACAGATGGTATATTATTCTGAAAAATACGCAAAAAAGCAGAAACTGGAAAGGGAAAAGGCTGTCAGAAAAGCAGAGGATCTGGTCAAAAATCCTGCAAACTACACGAGAGCAACCAGCTATGGATGCACTGCATATATCAATAATATTTCCTTTTCTAAGGATACTGGCGAGATTGTAAATGGAAAGGAGCTTTCCATCAATGAGGAAAAGATTGCCGAAGAAGCACTGTATGATGGTTATTACTCCATCGTTACAAGTGAAAAAGAACTTTCTGATCAGGAAATGCGGGATATTTATAAAGGATTATGGGAAATCGAGGAATCTTTTAGGATTATTAAGAGCGAGTTCAAGACCAGACCTGTCTTCGTTTCTACCGAAGAACATATACAGGCACATTTTTTAATCTGTTTTGCAACACTGGTGGTGATGCGTGTTTTGGAACAGCTCATAGGAAAGAGACATTCTGTCAGGCAAATCCGGAATTCGCTGGCAAGCTATTCCTGCTCATACTTAGATCAGAATTATTACCTGTTTGATTACCGGGATGATGTGATTTTAACTATGGAGAAGACATTCGGGTTAGACCTAAGCAAAAAAATCATGCCGCTTTCGGAGATCAAAAGAATATCTATGTATCAAGATATAAAAATATAAAATTTTTATAAACTCAAAAATGAGCGAAAAATACAACACTTCTATGCATTTTAAAAAAGCTCTGAACCCCAGTATCCATGCGGTGTTCAGAGCTTTTTTTACCTGATTCCTTGCAAAACTCAGGTATTTTGTCAATACCCAACAACAACTTTGCCACGTCAAACGGTCGAGTAGACATGTCTCGTAAGGGACATGTCTCGACCCATCAAACCTAACTAATTAA
>CATJPU010000172.1 GCA_949742505.1 uncultured Lachnospiraceae bacterium
ATAAATTCTTCATTTGGAAGGAAGTTATGGAGGAATACATGACATATCCGGTTTGTGAAGGCACTAACGAGTAAATTCGTTAGTGCCTTTAAACCGACTACCTTATCGGAAGAAGTCCGCTGCAGGGCATAGATTTTATGAAATCCATCTTGGCATTGCAATAGCGTCTGCAAAGGTTGCGCCTTCCGTAAAAATTTTCATATCAGGAACATATACCAGAAAAGATTGTTCAGAGTTATCGCTTGTGTGCGGACGAGGCTTTGAAAATGATTATTAAGAAGTATCCGGAGATTCTGATAAAATAACAGGAAACGGTGTAATCCTGTAATGGGACTGCACCGTTTTTTGAAAAACTATTAACAAATCTATTAATTGCCGGTAGGTATGTATGGGCGGATTGCTCCGGCTACATTGCTGATTGGCATGGTCTGAAGCCAGATTCTTCCGGGACCGGTAATAACCGTATTGAACAGTCCTTCGCCTCCGAACAGGATATTCTTCATGCCGGGAACTGATTGAATATCCATGTTACAGGTTGCCTCCATAGCGGCCAGATGTCCGGTGTCAATAATAATCTGCTGGCCGGGCTGCAGATTGTATTCAATTACATGACCGTCAAACTCAGCAAAGGCGATGCCCTGTCCGCTGAGTTTCTGCATGATAAATCCTTCGCCGCCGAATAACCCAGCGCCTACTTTCTTGCGGAAATGTACAGAGAGGGTTACGCCCTCTTCGCTGGCAAGAAAGGCTTTCTTCTGGAAAATCATATCATTGCCCGGGCTGATCTGAAATGCCCGGATGGAGCCGGGGAAGCTGGATGCGAATGCAATCATGCCGGTGCCGCCCTGCGCGGTATAGATATTCTGGAACATTTTCTCGCCGGAAAATGCCCGGCCTACCGCTCTTCCGAGACCGCCGCCGCTGGTGGTCTCCATCTTCATGTTCGGGGACATCCAGGACATGGCGCCGCCTTCTGTGATCATCCTTTCTCCGGATTCCAGTTCGCAGATAACGACTGGTAAAGTTTCGCCTTGTATTTGATATTTCATAAGGGTACCTCTTTCGTTTTTCTTTTATTATAGTATATTTGAAGTGCATAGTAAATTGAAAAAAATTATTTTTCGTGATTGTAACAGTTCAGCCTATGGCCTCGCTGTTACTTGTGATTTTTCAGCATCCGCCATAATGTGCTTCGGCTAATGCCGAGACGTTTGGCGGTTTTCTCTTTGTTCATATTTTCTTCTGACAGTACAATTCTGACGATATCGCAGGTGATTTTGTCAAGCGTCTGCGTCAGATCCAGCTGCGGACTGGCGGAATGGGGCTGTGTGAATTTTGGGATTTCATTTTCCTGTTTCAGAACCATATCTACTGTATCCGCAGTAATATAGGAGGTATCGGTTAATACGGTTAATTCTCTTAAAACTCTGTGAAACTGATCGAGGTTATTCGGCCAGTGGAAATTTTTGATCAGTTTAAAGGCTTCTGCGTCAAGGCCTACAATTTGCTTGCCGAGCAGGGAGTTCATCTGGTTGATGTACAGGGTTGCTATACTGGAAATATCTTCTGAACGGTTGCGCAGCGATTCGATAGGAAGCAGCAGGCAGGACAGACGGTTCGTCAGATAGTTCTTAATATTTTCTGCATTGGTATCCGGTGTTATAAGGGAGAATATAAGCCGGTTTCTTTTGGCAAGATTTGTATCTTCTATATAAGTATATAATTTGGAAAGTTCGCTGTTGCTGAGTTTTCCAACGTCTTTCATGTGGATGGTTGTATTTATGTTGTTCAGGGGAGAATTTTCATTCTTGAGCAGTGTATTCCATTTACGTTCGGACAGAAGGTTGCAGTCGATTACATAATAGGGACGGTTGTGAAACGGGCCGTATTTATATAACAAAGCGGCTGCTTTTTCTTTGCCGGTTCCGATTTCTCCGGTTATAAGAACGGGGAAGGAAGCAGGAGCGTATTTATCAACAAGTGTGTGCACGCTGCCGACAAAGACGGAACTGTTAAAAGCTGTATTTGGATGCGAAAAGGTTTCCTCATAATCATTATAAATGGAAATAGTTTTATCGTTTTCTTCAAACAGCATTTTCTTTCTGGTAATTCGCAGTAATGTATAATTTTCATCTTCATAGTGAATGCTTTGTTTTGTGATATGGCAGATACAGTCGTCCAGCTGGCGTTCAAAACTTTGCTGTTTTGATTTGCTGAAGGAAGAAAAGGAGGATTGTATCATATCTGAAAGTCTGGCGTCCGACTGGCTGTTTGTCAGATTGGAAAACCAGATATTATTGTAAGGATCAAATATCAGGACGGATTCATTGTCGTTTGTTAATGCGGACTTCAGGATTTCCCGCTGTTTGTGTATGTTTAAGGAGGAATTGACGATTGTGACCGCGTCGTCAATAGCTGTATTGAGACTTTCGGAGCCGGATGGAATAAAGATGGAGTTGAGTCCGATCGTCTGCGCTGTCAGAGAGCCAATCATATCGCAGATAACAAGGGAATAGGAGCGCGCTTTTAGCTGCTGTAAGATGGGCAGAACGTCTTCTTCGTTCTGGAAAGTAAAAATATCAAGCTCTAATTGGAGCAGGTCGCAGAGGATATGCGCGTTATTGGTAATTCCAGGAAAGCCGGCTATAGCATATTTTCCGGCATAATTCTCTGCCATCTTGATGGAACGAAGAATGTCGTATACAGATAAAGGAACATCAATTACCAATAAGTTAAGCTCCTTTCGAAGCAGCTCGGCAGTGCCGCCCCTGGAGATGATGATATCATATTCGTTTCGTGCAATCAGTGTTCGCGCAGCTTCGAGTCCTTCCAGAAGATTTCCGGTGCGGATTGTTATGCAGATGCCTTCCCTTTCTTTTGCAAGCATTGAAAGCGTCTCTGCCATACCTTCGTATGGGGCAATGGCTAAAATATTGATTGTTTTCAATTTAAAATCGCCTCCTTTTGAAATATTTTGTAATTCTATTATATAAGGAAATATGTAAAAAGACAAGTAAAATGTTTCATAATAAAACGAAAAATATTGTAAAATAGATTGATAAAAATAATATATAGTTCTAAAATAAAATTACAAATCAAAAAACGCGCGGAGTGATTTAAAATGAAACGATAAGGAGAAACGGATATGAAAAGACGAGTGATAGCAGCATTGTTAACAGGAGTGATGTGTGTCGGAATGGCTGGGTGCGGAGGTCAGGAAAATACTTCGCCGGATACTTCAGAGGAACAGGCGGGAGATGAAACCAGCGGAGGAGAATATGTGATAAAGCTTTGTACGGAACAGACGGATGGAGATCCGATTGACGACGGATGTGATAAGTGGGCAGAATTAGTAAGTGAAGCTACAGACGGGGCGGTTACTATTGAAGTTTATCCAAGCAGCCAGCTTGGAGATAAAGCCGATTTAATTGAAATGGCTATGATGGGGCAGAATGTCTGCACAATTGCAGACGGCTCTTATCTGATGGATTATGTTTCTGATTTCGGCGTGGTTATGGGGCCGTATCTGTTTGACGACTGGGATGCGATGAATAAGATTACGGCCAGCGACTGGTGGGCAGAGCAGTCTGAAGCTCTGACCAGCCAGGGTCTTCAGATTATATCTACAAACTGGATATATGGAGAGCGCGAACTGATGACGAAAAAGGAAATCACTTCTTTGCAAGATTTGAGCGGCTTAAAGATTAGAGTTCCCAATAATGATATTTCCATTGAGATGTTTAATATGCTGGGAAGCGCTGCGACGCCTATGGCATTAAGCGATGTGTATACGTCATTGAGCCAGGGCGTAGTCGACGGGGTGGAGAATCCGCTGACTACGTTATATAATAATGATTTTCAGGAAGTTTGTAAGTATGTGACTATGACAAATCATCAGATGACGTTCTCGAATTTCATTGTAGGCGCTGATTACTGGAGCACGATTCCGGAAGAATACCAGAAAGCGATTATTGAATGCGGAGAACAGGCCGCCGAATACAATAATGAATTATATGCGGCGCAGAGCGAAGAAATGATTGCCGCACTGGAGGATGCGGGATGTAACGTTGCATATCTTGAGGATACGATTCAGGAAGAATTTAAGAATGCCTGCCTGGAACTTTACAAGAATTATGAGGCTGACGGAACATGGACAGAAGGCTTGTACGATAGGATTCAGGATATTATCAGTGAGTAGTGAATGGAACGGGGATAGATATGTTCTTCTATCCCCTCTTCGGACCGAAGGTACGGATGAAAGAAAATTTGTGCTGTGAAGTGCGAAAGAGACTTTCATGTGTTAGCGGTGTCTGGAAGGGAATGGTGAAAAGATGAAAAAAGTAAAAACGGTTCTCATGAATTTAGACGCGATTATTTCAGGAATATCATTGGTAATTGTGGTTTGTATCACTATGGCGGGAGTAATTATGCGAAAAGTTGTGGGACAGCCATTTGCGTGGCTGGAGGAAATGCAGTTATTTTTTCTAATCTGGATGATATTTTTTGGCGGAAGCATAGCGTTCCGTACCGGCGGCCAGGTGAGCATTGATTTAATTGCCAACCGGTTAAAACCGAAGGCGAGAAGAGCGCTGGATATATTTGATTATATCATTACGGCGCTGATCTTAATCTATTTATGTAAAGGCGGTCTGGATCTGATGATGTCAGTTTC
>CATJPU010000173.1 GCA_949742505.1 uncultured Lachnospiraceae bacterium
CAGGCTCTCTTTTTGTGTGCGGTATCGCACAGGAAGGAGAAGAATATGAAGCATTTATTTGTAATCGCAGGACATGGAGCAGGAGACCCGGGAGCCACAGGAAATGGTTATACTGAAGCGGAGAGAGTCCGGGCGCTGGCGAAAAAAATCGGGCAGCTTGGAGGGGCGAATGTAACGCTTGGAGATATGAACCGGAATTATTATGCAGACAAGGGAATCAGTAGCCTGAATATTCCCAAAGACTGGGCGATTGTGGAACTTCACATTGACAGCGGTGCAAAGACGGCAAGGGGAGGCCATGTCATTATCAAAGCAGGATATGCCCCGGATAAATATGATGAAGCCTTAGCCTCATTGATGAAAGAAATACTTCCCGGAAGGTCCGAGCTTATAGTTGGGAGAAGCGACCTTGCGAACCCGAACAGGGCTGCGGCAAGGGGATACAATTACCGGTTGATTGAGTTTGGATTTATTTCCAGTGAAGAAGACATGAAGGTATTTAATTCCAGAATGGATGATATAGCCAGAGGCGTATTACAGGCTTTTGGCATTCCGGTGTCACCAAAGGGAAAACCGGAAGAAGTAACCTGCGTAAATGCCATCGTACAGGGAAACACAGGAGAGGACTGTATGCGTCTGGAGCTGAAGGATGCAGGGGACGGGTATTTCTATATCAGAGACAAGGCCTATGGTCTTTATTTGGACGTTGCCGGAGGAGCTTCTAAGGATGGTACGAATGTACAGTTCTACAAGGGTAATAAGACGGATGCACAGAAATGGAAGCTTATCTGGAAGAACTTTAAAAATGCAAAATACCTGATGCTCAGTCCGAAGTGCGCGCCGGGTAAGTATCTGTCTGTTGAGAATAACGGAGTTGGCGGCAAGAATAACCTGAAGCTGTGGAGTGATTTAAATAATTCAAAGCAGAAATTCTTTGTCAGAGAAGAGACGGACGGATATACTCTTCTGATTCATGCATTTACGTTCAAATGTGTGTCGGCTAAAGAGTAAGGCAAGTTCTAATCTTTGGGGTGG
>CATJPU010000174.1 GCA_949742505.1 uncultured Lachnospiraceae bacterium
CAATGTTAAGTATCTGTATACAGAGATTGGTAAGATTCTGGGACTGGAGAACGATCATAATTTTATTATCATCGGTGCCGGTAATCTGGGGCAGGCATTAGCTAACTATGGCAGCTTTGAAAAGAGAAGTTTTGTTCTGAAGGGAATTTTTGATGTGAATCCTACCCTAAAGGGTATGACGATTCGGGGCGTTCCTGTTCGTATGATGGATGAGCTGAAGGACTATATCATGGATAATGATATAGAGATTGCGGTTTTGACAATCCCCAAGAATGTGGCAGTTGATGTTGCGAAGGAGCTTGTGGAGGCCGGAATACAGGCAATCTGGAATTTTGCCCATGTGGACTTGAATGTTCCGGAACATGTAATTGTTGAGAGTGTTCATTTGTCAGAGAGTCTGATGCGGTTATCTTATAATATTAACCGTTATCATGAAGAGCATGGAGTGAGTGGATAATCGGCAGGACAAGCCGGAAAGACGTGTAATGACAGTGTGTGTAAGCAGACGGCATTACACGTTTTTCTATTGCAGATTGGTTGAAAATTGTTATAGTACAGAGGTTATCTGGCCTGCCATTGCTGCCATAATCTTTTTGTCATATCTGGCTTTTTTGTACCAGCCTGTCAGGAGCATAGCAAGACCGATACAAAGCGTAATTACTTTTCTTCCGGAATCAGGAGAATAGAGACAGGATAAGATGAGTCCTGTACCGGCTCCGGTAAGGAAATCTATCATAGTTTTCTGTTTTTTGATACATCCATACAGTCTTTCCCGATCTATTGTCTGAACCATCTTGTTATCATCTTTTAATATAGTATCTAAGGATATTTCATATCTGTCGCTAAGAGTTATCAGCGTTTGTAAATCGGGATAGTTTTTTTCATTCTCCCAGTTCGATACGGTTTGCCTGGTAACGTGGAACAGATTCCCGAATTGTTCCTGGGTAAGATGATTCGTTTTTCGGATTGTTTGAATTTGTTTGCCTATACTCATATATTTTTACCTCATTTCTACTGCAAAAAGTTTTATCTTTCATTAATATTATTGCATAGTTGCGCTGGGAAAGAAAGCAATTCGTTTTTTACATTGAAAAAATGCGGTCTGTATAGCATTTCCACAGGGATTTTTCATACGAATTTTCAATACGGAGAAATGGAACAGTCTTGCGCAATTTATGTATGCAGCTTTTGTTTTATGGATTGAAAAAGTATGAAATAAATTATAAATAGTAGAAAAAATATTTGATTGACATATTGACATTGTCGGATGGAGAATATAATATAGTATTATTGATTTCAGGAGGAAGCGCTGCAAGCGGGTAAAATGATAAAGGATACCATACATAAAAGGAATTGAGATAGGTAATTATACAAATAATTTTGAGAATGAATTTATTTTGCTAACAGATATTGCCATGTCTTTTGCAATTGCTGGTACTTGCGAATCTTCCGCAATTTGGATAAGGCAGGTTATTATCTATGTTGATTTTACAGGGAGGAACTTTATGGAATATTTATTGGATTCAGCGCAGATGAAGGCGGCGGATGCCTATACAATTACAGAGCTTGGCGTGCCTTCTCTGGCGCTTATGGAGCGGGCGGCCGCGTCTTGTGTTAACGCTATAGAGCAGGAGAACTGGAACTCTGAGCGGGTTCTGATTGTGTGCGGTTCGGGAAATAACGGCGGCGATGGGTTTGCAATCGGGCGGATGCTTATTGAGAAGGGGACGGCTGTGAAGATGGTTTTCGCCGGGCGTATGGAGAGCCGGACGAAGGAGACCGTTTGTCAGATGGAGCGTTTCCTGCTGGCAGGGGGAAATGTATGCAGCGAATGGGGAGCGGAGGATTATGATGTGGTCATTGACGCGTTGTTTGGCGTCGGACTGAGCCGGGATGTTACAGACAGTTATTCAGAGCTGCTGATTCAGATGAATATGCTCTCTGGAAAGAAACTGGCGGTGGACATTCCTTCCGGTATTTCCGCATCCACAGGCTGTGTGATGGGAACCGCCTTCCGGGCGGATATGACGGTAACCTTTCAGGAGAAGAAGATCGGATTATGTTTATTTCCGGGCTGTGAATATGCGGGAAAGGTTGTGACTGCGGATATTGGAATTGACAGTTCTTCTGTTATCAATCAGGAGAATGTATGCTACACCATAGACGGCAGGGATGCGGCCGGTATGCTGCCGACGCGCCCGGCGGATTCTCACAAAGGAACCTTCGGGAAGCTTCTTTTGATTGCCGGGAGCAGGGGAATGGCAGGAGCAGCTTATTTCAGCGCTTGTGCGGCGTACCGGGTGGGAGCCGGTCTGGTACAGATCTATACAGCGGAAGAGAACCGCGGCATTCTTCAGCAGTTAATTCCAGAGGCAATTATCACCGGATATGAGAGGTTCCATGAGGAAGAACTCAGGAATAAGCTTGACTGGGCGGACGCAGTCTGTATCGGACCGGGAACCGGCATTTCGGAGATTTCGAAACAGATATTAAATACAGTCTTGAAAGAAGGAAAAGTTCCCTGTATGATAGATGCAGACGGTTTGAATCTTCTGGCGGCGAATCCGAAGCTGATGGGAAGCCTTTCTGGCGGGAACTATGTACTGACGCCTCATCTGAAGGAGCTGTCCCGGCTTACCGGATGTCCGGTAGGGAATCTGAAACAGGATAGAATGAAGTCTCTGGAATCTTTTACGGAACAATACGGAGTAACTCTGGTTCAGAAAGACGCCAGAACCCTTGTGGGAGAAACCGGACGGCGTACCTATGTGAACAGAACCGGGAATGCTTCCATGGCAAAGGCCGGGTCCGGCGATGTGCTTGCCGGCATGATTGCGGGATTTATGGCTCAGGGAAAGGAGCCGTATGACGCGTCTGTGCTGGGAGTGTATCTGCATGGACTGGCCGGAGAGACGGCAGGCGATATGCTGGGGAGTTACAGTGTTCTGGCGCGGGAGCTGGCGGATTGCATCGGACCGGCAATCAGGTATGTTATGGGATTGTTAAGCGCTTAGTACAACATTGCAGAATTCACTGTTAATTACGCAAGGCTGTACTGGCTTTATTCACTATTAATTGAGCAATGCTGTCTGAACTATTTATGAGAGGTTCATCTGTCGGCGGTTCCGGAGGAGGACAATGATTCGGAGCCGGGAATCAGAGTTGTAAGTATATATAGAAGGGGCGGAGAATAAATATGAAACAGTATACGCGTGTATGTGCCAGAATTAATCTGGACGCTATAGAATATAACATCGAGCAAATGCATGGGAATCTGGAAGAGGGAACCCGAATGATGGTGGTGGTTAAGACGGACGGGTATGGTCATGGCGCGGTTCCCATTGCGCAGATGCTGTCAGAGAAGGAATACATATGGGGCTTTGCGACGGCAACGATTGAGGAGGGCGTCAGTTTAAGAAAAGCCGGGGTTACAAAACCGGTATTGGTATTAGGAGCTGCATTTCCGGATCAGAGGGAGCTGCTTTTAGAAGAAGAGCTTCGGATGACCTGCTATACGGAAGAGATGGCAAAGGAGATTTCCGATTTGGCAGTCCGGCTTGGGAGAGAAGCGTATTTACATATTAAGATTGATACGGGAATGTCAAGGCTGGGATTTTCGGTAAGTGAAGAGAGTGCAGAAGCGATTGCAAGGATTGCCGGCCTGCCTGGAATCCGGATGGAAGGTCTGTTTTCGCATTTTGCCAGGGCGGATGAGTCTGATAAGCTTGCAACTATCCGGCAGCTTAAAGCATATCTTCGGATGAAGGAGGCTCTTGAGGCAAAAGGGATCCATTTTCCCTGTTGTCACTGCGCCAACAGCGCGGGAATTATCGACATGCCGGAAACCGGGATGGGCTTAGTGAGGGCCGGAATTGCTACCTATGGTCTGTATCCGTCGGACGAAGTGGAAAAGATTCGGGTTCCCTTGAAGCCTGCGTTGGAACTGATTAGCCACGCGGCGCATGTGAAATGGGTGGAAGCCGGAGTGCCGGTAGGTTACGGCGGGACTTATGTTACCGGGAGACCTACCAGAATTATGACGGTGCCGGTAGGTTACGGAGACGGTTATCCGAGAAGCCTGTCGAATAAGGGTTATGTACTGATTCATGGACAAAGAGCGCCGATTCTCGGCCGTATCTGTATGGACCAGTTTATGGCAGACGTAACAGAAATTGACAATGTGGAATATGGTGATAGAATAGTATTGATAGGAAAAGATAAGGACGAAGAGATTACGGTGGATATGCTGAGTGAATTATCCGGCCGGTTTAACTATGAATTTGTAACTGATTTTGGAATACGGATACCGAGAGAGTATGTGAGAGACGGGGAAGTGGTGGCACAGACCGACTATTTCGGCGAATAAGAGACTTTATTTTATAGTAAACGACAAAATAAATTTGCCGTTTGCTATAAACCTTCCAGGGGATGCGCACGATTTTTGTAAGGTAAAATCTGCGTTTGCACGCAGCAAAAATCGGCGCGGGAAACGTCATAAAGAAAAATTTATGACGTTTCCTATAACTGTGCGGAATACATCCGAGAAAGATGGAAATAATACTTTTATCTTAGAAAATCGGAGCGTGATTAGAAGTGCAGGTTAAACGAGGAGATATATTTTATGCAGATTTGAGTCCGGTAGTCGGCTCAGAACAGGGAGGAGTAAGGCCGGTTCTGATTATACAGAACGATACAGGAAATCGTCACAGTCCGACGATTATCTGCGCGGCGATTACATCCAGAATGAATAAAGCCAAACTCCCGACACATATTGAGCTTGACGCTAGGAAATGTCAACTGGTGAAGGATTCCGTAATCCTTTTAGAGCAGATTCGTACGATTGATAAGCAGAGACTGAAAGATATGGTAGGACATCTGGACAGAGAACTAATGAATAAAGTTGATGAGGCAATCCGGGTAAGTCTGGAGCTTCATACATAAAAAGGAGTTAAAGAGATGGAAGACGGAAGTTTGTTTCAGCGGATGAGACAGATATTTCAGGAGGAAGAAAAAGAAGAAGAGCAGACGGGAATTGAAGCTGCCAAACTGATTCGCAATATTGTCCGGTATATGGATAAGGACGCCAAGGACATTATGACCCACAGAAGAGATATCGTTGCCATTGACGAAGAAGAGCAATTAGAGCAGGCTTTGCGGTTTATGCTGGAGGAAACCCATTCGAGATTCCCGATTTACCGGGAGGGGATTGATGAGATTGTGGGGACACTCCACATCAGGGACGCCATGACCTGTTATTTTGACGAGAGCTTAAGGCAGACTCCCATCCGGGAACTAGGAGATTACATAAGATCGGTTGCTTACATTCCCGAGACGAAGAGCATCGACCGGCTGTTTAAGGAAATGCAGGCAGAAAAGAATCATATTGCAATTGTCATTGACGAGTATGGACAGACTTCCGGACTTGTGGCAATGGAAGATATTCTTGAGGAAATCGTGGGCAATATCATGGATGAGTACGATGAAGAGGAAGAAGATATCGAAGTGCGGGCGGACGGAACCTGGGATGCGAATGGATTTACAGAGCTGGAGGACTTAGAAGACCTTCTGCATATTCATTTTGACAAGGAAGAATATGAGACGCTGAATGGTTTTCTGGTTCATCAGCTTGACCGGATTCCGGGAGAGGAAGAACACTTAAGCGTCATGTATGAGGGATATTTGTTTACTGTGCTGGAAGTGGACAACAACGCAATTCAGTCGGTAAAGATTGAAAAACTTTAAAATGCGTGATACAATAGCAGACGTGTACGAAGGAAAGTAATAGAAAAGGAGAGAGGATTTATGTCAGGACATTCAAAATTTGCCAATATTAAGCATAAAAAAGAAAAAAATGACGCTGCGAAAGGAAAGATTTTTACCAAAATCGGTAAGGAGCTTGCGGTTGCGGTTAAGGAGGGCGGCAGCGCGGACCCTGCCAATAACAGCCGGCTTCGCGACGTGATTGCGAAGGCTAAGTCCAACAATATGCCCAATGATACCATAGAGAGAAATATTAAGAAAGCGGCTGGAGATTCCTCTTCTGCTAATTATGAGCATATTACATATGAGGGATACGGTCCCAATGGTACGGCGATTATCGTAGAAACCCTGACGGATAATAAGAACCGTACTGCGTCTAATGTGAAGAGCGCATTTACCAAGGGAAGCGGCAACGTAGGAACTCCGGGATGCGTTTCCTTCATGTTTGACAAGAAAGGACAGATTATCGTTGACAAAGAAGAATATGAGGGAGATGCGGACGATCTGATGATGCAGGCTCTGGATGCGGGAGCGGAGGATTTTTCCGAGGAGGAAGACAGTTTTGAGATTCTGACTACTCCGGAAGATTTCAGCGGCGTCAGAGAGGCTTTAGAGGAGGCCGGTATTCAGATGGCGTCTGCGGTGGTAACGATGATTCCCCAGACCTATGTGGAGCTGAGCGACCCGAAGGATATCCAGAATATTCAGAAGACGCTGGACCTTTTGGACGATGACGACGATGTGCAGGATGTTTATCACAACTGGGATGAGTAGAAGGAGAGGGACGAATGAGCGATTATAAGATTGAGACCAAGTGTATCCAGTCGGGATATGAGCCGGGTAACGGGGAGCCGAGAGTGGTGCCGATTTACCAGAGTACCACGTTCAAATACAGTACCAGCGATCAGATGGGACGCCTGTTCGATTTGGAGGACAGTGGGTATTTTTATACCAGATTGCAGAATCCTACCAACGATGCGGTGGCGGCCAAGATTTGCGATTTAGAGGGCGGAGCGGCGGCCATGCTTACATCTTCCGGGCAGGCGGCGAGCTTCTATGCAGTGATGAATATCTGTGAAGCGGGAGACCATATTGTGTGTGCATCTGCAATTTACGGCGGTACGTTTAATTTATATGCGCATACCATAAGAAAGATGGGGGTTGAGGCCACTTTTGTAGATCCGGACTGCAGTGAGGAAGAACTGAACGCTGCGTTTCGGGAGAATACCAAGGCTGTCTTTGGGGAGTCGATTGCCAATCCGGCGCTGGTTGTGCTTGATTTCGAGAAATTCGCTAAAGCTGCCCATGCCCATGGCGTGCCGTTTATTGTGGATAATACGTTTGCTACGCCGATTAACTGCCGGCCTTTTGAGTGGGGAGCAGATATCGTGATTCATTCTACTACAAAATATATGGACGGACATGCTTCCTGCGTGGGCGGAGCTATTGTGGACAGCGGGAATTTTGAATGGGAAGCTTACGGAGAGAAGTTCGCCGGACTTACCACGCCGGACGAGACCTACCATGGGATTGTATATACGCAGAAGTTTGGAAAAGGCGCTTACATTACCAAAGCGACCGCTCAGCTGATGCGTGACCTTGGCTCGATTCAGTCGCCTCAGAACGCATTTCTTTTGAATCTGGGACTGGAGACTCTGCATCTGCGGGTTCCAAGGCACTGTGAGAACGCTCTGGCTGTTGCGAAGTATCTGAAGAACCATGAGAAAGTCGCGTGGGTGAACTATCCCGGACTGGAAGGCGATTCTTATTATGAACTTGGCAGAAAGTATATGCCGAAGGGGACCTGTGGCGTACTGACCTTTGGCTTAAAGGGCGGAAGGGACGCTTCTGTGAAGATGATGGATAGTCTGAAGATGATTGCGATTGTTACCCATGTTGCGGATGCAAGAAGCTGCGTGCTGCACCCGGCGAGCCATACCCATCGTCAGATGAATGATAAGGAACTTTTGGAGGCGGGAGTACGCCCGGATCTGATTCGTTTCAGCGTAGGGCTTGAGAATGCAGAAGATATTATTGCTGATGTCAAGCAGGCGTTAAAGAGTGTATAATTTGAGGAAAACACTTCCATACTAGAGGGTATGGAGGTGTTTCTTTATGTATAAGAATATGGACGAACAGACAGACTGCCACCGGACAAAAAAAGGACAGGATGGAAAGGCTGCCGAGGCAGATGAGAAAAAGAATGAACAGATTAAAGAAATGGGGACGGTAAATCTGGAGGAAAATGCTTCCAGACATCGGATTAAGCTGATTACGATTATTGGGGAGATTGAAGGGCACGAGGCGGTAAGCGGCAATACCAAGGCAACCAAATATGAGCATCTGCTTCCTATGCTGGCGGAAATTGAGGATAGCGATGAGATTGACGGTCTGTTGATTTTGCTGAATACCTTAGGCGGCGACGTGGAGGCCGGGCTTTCCATTGCGGAGATGATAGCCTCCTTAAGCAAGCCTACGGTATCCTTAGTACTTGGGGGAAGTCATTCCATCGGAGGCCCTTTAGCAGTATCGGCAAACTATTCATTTATTGTGCCGACTGGTACGATGATTATTCATCCGGTCCGCTCGAATGGAATGTTTATCGGAGTCATGCAGAGTTTTCGGAATATGGAGAAAACACAGGATCGCATTACCGGATTTCTTGCAAAACATTCAAAGATGACGAAAGAGAGAATTGAGGAGCTGATGCTGAATCCTACCCAGCTTGTGAAAGATGTGGGTACGCTTCTGGAAGGAAAAGAGGCGGTAGAGGAAGGTCTGATTGACGAGGTAGGCGGCATGAGTGAAGCGCTGTGCAAATTGCATGAAATGATTGACGAAAAATATAAAAATAGATGAATATAAATAATGACAGACCCTTTCAAAAATGCTATACTAGGCATAGTATGTGTTTTTATGCTTTCGCTGCATGAGACACAAACGATAAGATAAGGGGGAATACTATGGCTTCAAAGTCTAAGAAGAGAACCCAATCAAAAAGGACGAAGAAGACAGCAAAGAAATCGGGAGAAAGCTTTGTATTAGACGAAATTATAATCTGGGTAATGCTTGCAGTCAGTATTCTATTGTTAATCAGCAATTTTGGATTCGGCGGCAGAGTGGGAGCGGCCGTTTCATCCCTGCTTGTGGAAGCATTTGGCGGGGGAGAATATCTGTTTCCATTCCTGCTTTTTGTGCTGACGGCATTTACCATAACCAATAAGCGCAACGCGGCCGCCTATGTGAAGTCTGCGGCTGCTGTAATTTTGTTTGTGCTGATATGCGGCATGTTTGAGATGATTTCAGCGGCGGGAGGCTCGCTGGGCGAGACGCTTACCTCAGTGATGACGCCGGCGCTTGGCGTCATCGGTACATATGTAGTACTTGTGATTTTCATGATAATCTGTATGGTGGTGATAACCGGCAAGTCTGCTCTGAAAGGTGTGAAAAAGCAGAGCGGCCGGGCGTATGCCAGGGCGAAGAGCGGGAATGCAAGACGAAGGGAGATGGCGAGAGAACGGCAGGAACTTCGGAAGAAGGAGGCGGCGAAAGAGGCGAAGGCAGGGAAAGAACCGAAACGCACCAGAAGGAAGGACAGACATGTGGAGGGCGTTTCCTTCGACACTACGCTTGCCAGGAAGTCGCCGGATGTGCGGGAGCTAAAACCGGCGGAAGATATTCTAAAACCGGCGGAATCCCCGAAAAACCAGACGGCCTATGACGAAGAAAAGCCTCCAGAGATGAAGGAGCCGGAATTTGTAATTAACCGGGGCGTCCAGCCAGAGCCGGAAGATTCCGATGAATTTGCAGATTTTGCAGAGGATGTGAAAGAGACGGTTCCGGAAGTTCGGGAAGTGTCCGCCGGCAATCGGAAATCCAGAACGGATTCTGCGGAGATAGCGAAGGAGACGGCGAATATTGAGAAGGCTTCGGAAGAGGAGCTTAAAAAACCGAAGAAGGAATATAAGCTTCCTTCTATTTCCCTGTTGAAACGAGGGAAGAAAGACGGAGGCGATTCAGACGCGCATCTTAGAGATACTGCCATCAAACTGCAGGAAACGCTGAAAAGCTTCGGCGTCAAGGTTACCATAACCAATGTCAGCTGCGGACCATCCGTTACCAGATATGAACTTCAGCCGGAACAAGGGGTCAAAGTCAGCAAGATTGTAGGGCTTGCAGATGATATTAAGCTGAACTTAGCAGCGGCGGATATCCGTATTGAGGCGCCGATTCCGGGCAAGGCGGCGGTTGGAATTGAGGTTCCGAATAAGGAAAATTCTACGGTCATGTTGCGGGATCTTCTGGAAAATAAAGAATTTAAGAACAGCGCTTCAAAGATATCCTTCGCGGTAGGCAAGGATATTGCAGGGAAGACAGTGGTCGCGGACATTGCGAAGATGCCTCATCTTCTGGTGGCGGGAGCTACTGGTTCCGGGAAGTCGGTGTGCATCAATACGCTGATTATGAGCATTCTCTATAAAGCGTCGCCAGACGAGGTGAAACTGATTATGATAGACCCGAAGGTGGTGGAATTAAGCGTATACAACGGGATTCCCCATCTGATGATTCCGGTGGTCACCGACCCGAAAAAGGCGGCAGGAGCCCTGAACTGGGCGGTAACGGAGATGATGCGGCGTTACCAGATGTTTGCCGAATATCAGGTCCGGGATATGAAGGGATACAACGAGAAAATTGAGAATGAGAAGCCGGATGAGAATGGGGAGAGACCTGCGAAGATGCCTCAGATCGTCATTATTGTAGACGAGCTGGCAGACCTTATGATGGTGGCTCCGGGAGACGTAGAAGACGCCATCTGCCGTCTGGCACAGCTTGCGCGGGCCGCGGGACTCCATCTTGTAATCGCCACTCAGAGACCTTCTGTGAATGTCATTACCGGATTGATTAAGGCGAATATGCCCTCCAGGATTGCTTTTTCCGTATCGTCGGGAGTGGACTCCCGAACCATTATTGATATGCATGGCGCGGAAAAGCTCTTAGGCAAGGGCGATATGCTCTTTTATCCAAGCGGTTATCAGAAACCTGCCAGAGTACAAGGCGCTTTTGTTTCCGACAAAGAAGTACAGAGCGTGGTGGATTTCTTAAAGGATACCAACGGAGACGTTACCTACAGTGAAGAGGTGACAGAGCAGGTGAATTCCAGCGCCGCAGGCGCAGTTCCGATTGGGAATGAGGGCGGAAATGACAGTAATCAGGACGCCTATTTCGCAGAGGCAGGGAAGTTCATCATAGAAAAGGAGAAGGCGTCTATCGGGATGCTGCAGAGGATGTTCCGGATTGGATTCAACCGGGCGGCGAGAATTATGGACCAGCTCTGCGAGGCCGGCGTTGTGGGACCGGAAGAAGGAACAAAACCAAGAAAGGTATTAATGTCAATGGAGGAATTTGACGCCTACATTGAGGAAAATACATAGATAGATTTGTCACCCCGAAACAGGATATAGGCGTACCCTGCCGGACAAAGTCCGTCCGCCCCGACTGGGGGGATGCATTAGGGTGTGTCTGGAAGGTGTAAGAGAAAGGATGAAGGAAGGATGAAATCAGATATTCAAATTGCGCAGGAAGCCAGTATGCATCATATCAAAGAAGTTGCCGCTATGCTTGGAATCCCGGAGGAGGATTTGGAATTTTACGGCAAATATAAGGCTAAACTGTCAGACGACGTATATGAGAAGACGAAGAATAACCCGGACGGCAAGCTTGTGCTGGTAACAGCGATTAACCCGACTCCCGCAGGGGAAGGCAAGACCACCACAACGGTAGGACTGGGAGAGGCCATGGCGAAGCTGAATAAGAAAGCGATTATCGCGCTTAGAGAACCGTCTCTTGGACCATGTTTTGGAATTAAGGGCGGAGCGGCAGGCGGCGGATACGCGCAGGTGGTGCCGATGGAGGATTTGAATCTTCACTTTACGGGAGATTTTCATGCGATTACCTCAGCCAATAATCTGCTGGCGGCATTGCTTGACAATCATATTCAGCAGGGCAACGAGCTGGGAATTGATCCGAGACAGGTGGTCTGGAAGCGGTGTCTGGATATGAACGACCGGAATCTCCGGAATATTGTGGTAGGTCTCGGAAATAAAATGGACGGTATGGTAAGAGAAGACCATTTTGTGATTACGGTTGCTTCCGAGATTATGGCGATTCTGTGTCTGGCAGACGATATCCATGATTTGAAAGAGCGCCTGGGACGCATTATTGTCGCCTATAATTTCCAGGGCGAACCGGTAACGGCTGAGCAGCTTAACGCTACCGGAGCAATGACGGCCCTTCTGAAAGACGCAATCAAACCGAATCTGATTCAGACTTTGGAGCATACGCCGGCGCTGGTACATGGCGGACCTTTTGCGAATATCGCCCATGGCTGCAACAGCGTGCGGGCAACGAAGATGGCTCTGAAGCTTGCGGACATTACGATTACGGAAGCGGGATTCGGAGCTGACCTTGGCGCGGAGAAATTCCTAGATATCAAGTGCCGGAAGGCGGGGCTTAAGCCGGATGCAGTGGTACTGGTTGCGACGGTCCGCGCGTTGAAGTATAACGGGGGCGTTCCGAAGGCAGAGCTTTCCAAAGAGAATCTGGATGCGCTGGCAAGGGGAATTGTGAATCTGGAGAAGCATATTGAGAATATTCAGAAATATGATGTTCCGGTAGTCGTAACATTGAACTCCTTTGTCTCTGACACAGAGGCCGAGAACGAATATATCCGCAAATTCTGTGAAGACAGAGGCTGCGAATTTGCGCTTTCCGAAGTCTGGGAAAAGGGCGGCGAGGGCGGAATTGCACTTGCGAAGAAGGTACTGGAAACGTTAGAGAATAAGGAAAGCCATTTCCATACGCTTTATGCGGACGACGTACCTTTAAAGGGGAAAATTGAGACCATTTCCAGAGAAATATATGGAGCGCGGGGCGTGATTTACGAGCCGGCCGCCGAGAAGCAGCTTGCAAAGATTGAGGGTCTTGGATTCGGAAATCTTCCAGTCTGTATGGCAAAGAACCAGTACTCCCTGTCAGATGACGCCACGAAACTGGGAAGGCCGGCGGATTTTGACATTCATATTCGGGAAGTATATGTAAGCGCAGGAGCAGGCTTTGTGGTTGCCCTGACGGGAGCGATTATGACGATGCCGGGACTTCCGAAGATTCCGGCGGCCAATGGGATTGATGTATCGGAAGACGGGAAGATTACAGGACTGTTTTAAAAGGAGTAGATTATGCCACAGTTAATTGACGGAAAGAAAATATCTGCTGAGATTAAGGATGAGTTAAAAGCGAAGGTTCAGAGAATGAAGGAAGGCGGCGTTTCTGTCTGTCTTGCCGTGATTCAGGTGGGAAATGATCCGGCTTCGTCAATCTATGTAAATAATAAGAAGAAAGCCTGTGCTTATATAGGAATTGAGTCCCTGGCTTATGAGCTTCCGGAAGAAACGACTCAGGAAGAGCTGGTGGAGCTGGTGGAGAAGTTGAATGAAGATAAGAAAGTAAATGGTATTCTGGTTCAGCTTCCCCTTCCGGCGCACATTGATTCAGACGCCATTATCCGTACTATTTCTCCGGATAAGGATGTGGACGGATTTCACCCGGAGAGTGTGGGGCGTCTATGCATTGGAGCGGATGGATTCGTCTCCTGTACTCCTGCAGGCGTCATTCAATTGCTGAAACGCTCGGGGATTGAGATTGCGGGGAAGGAGTGTGTGGTAATCGGCAGAAGTAATATTGTGGGGAAGCCCATGTCGATTCTGCTTCTTCGTGAAAATGGAACGGTTACCGTAGCCCATTCCCGTACCAGGAATTTAAAGGAAGTTACCAGAAGGGCAGATATTCTTGTGGTGGCAATTGGAAAACCTAGATTCATTAACAGCGAATATGTCAAAGAGAACGCTGTGGTAATTGATGTGGGTATGCACCGGAATGCAGAGAATAAGCTCTGCGGCGACGTGGATTTTGAAGATGTGAAGGGCAGGGTATCGGCAATTACTCCGGTACCCGGAGGCGTGGGGCCAATGACAATCGCCATGCTGATGTATAATTGTGTCAGGGCGGCGGAGAAGTAGGAGGTGCCATCGGTATGAAATGCAGACGTTGCGGCGAGGTGATGCCGGAAGGTATGCTCAGGTGTACAAAGTGCGGGGCGGATATTCGGATTGTACCGGACTATAATCCTCTAGACGACGTGCTTGCCGCCCAGGTAAAGGGCGCGATTGACGGCTCAGAAGCGCCCCTCGACAGCTATAAATATGAGTCCGAGGAGCTGAGGGAACGCCGGAGCAGGCGGACAGGAGAGACCGGTTATGTAGACAGAGGTACGGCGGTTAGAAGAAATTCTAGGAATACCGGAAGAACAGACAGAACGGGCAGGACAGGCAGAACAGGAACAATCGGAAATACGGGCAGAGGTCCCTATGACGGTACGGATAGAAGGCCCATGACTCCGGAGCAGAGACGAAGGCAGGCGGAGCGCAAACGCGCCAGAAGGCGGAAAAGAAGGCTTCGTGCGCTGATTATTCTTGTTATGATTTTGATACTGACTGCAGCAATCGGAGTGGTTTTCTATCTATTTTCTTACAGCGGACAGGTGAGAAAAGGGTATCAGTATCTGCAGAGCAGAGAGTATAATGAGGCGGAAGACTATTTTCACAGAGCGGTTAAGAGAAAGCCGAAAAAGGCTAAGGCCTATCAGGGACTGGTCGAAGTTTATCTTGCCCAGGATAATGCGGAGAAAGCCGAAACCATGCTTCTGGATGCGGTAGAGAAGTATTCCGACAGCGCGGCTGTCTATGAGGCATGCTTTTTCTTCTATACGGCAATTAAGAAAGAAGGAGAGATTCCGCTGCTTCTGGACGAGGCCAGAGTGGACGTGGCGCATAAACTATCCGAATACAGCGCTGCGGCGCCGAAATTCAGCCTGGACGACGGGGAGACCTTCGACGACGTTCAGCAGCTTTCCCTGGAGAGCTCTGAGAAGACCATTTACTATACGACCGACGGAAGCGACCCATTCTATTCGGATACCCGTACGGAGTATAAGGAGCCGATTCAGATTTCTGAAGGCGAGACGGTAGTCAAGGCAGTTACCCTCAATGAGAAGAAGATTCCAAGCCTGACAGTCACTAAGACTTATTCGGTAGAGCTGCCGATTGAGGCGGCGCCGGCCATCTCACCGTCTACCGGACAGTACGATGAGCCGAAGGAAATCACAATTGTGGTTCCGGATGGCTATACAGCGTACTATACCATGGATAACAGCGAGCCTGATGAAAATTCAGAAGTTTATACAGGACCGGTTTCCATGCCGGAAGGTTCTACAATTTTTAAAGCGGTTTTGATTAACGGGAAAGGGCGTCCCAGCGGCGTTACTACCAGGAATTATGAGCTGACATTGTATTAGCGGGCATGACATTTTCCAACGCGCTGCTTGGTATTGTTCATTCTATGGCTCATAAGACCGGAGCAGCATTTTCTACCGGGCATATTCCTCATGGATGCGCCAATGCAATTTACCTTCCCTATGTCATCAAATACAATGCGAAGGACCCGGTTGCGGCAAAGCGCTATTCAGAGATTACAAGAAGAATGGGACTTGAGGGAACTTTTGAGAAAGCCCTGATTAATAGCCTTTGTACGAAGATTGACGATTTCAACGTGAGACTGAACATTCCGAAGACCCTGAAAGAATTTGGCATTGATGAGAAAGAATTTAAAGAGAAGATTGCAGGAATTGCGGAACGGGCAGTAGGAGACGCTTGTACAGGTTCGAATCCAAGGGCAATTGACCCGGCGGCTTTGAAGAAATTGTTTGAATGTACTTATTATGGAACTGAGGTAGACTTTTAAATGTATCCGACTGCCAGCAAAACAGCATTTTGGTGAATATATTCTAAACGGAGACAAAGCGTGATACGGTAGTGTCGCGTCTGAGTCTCCTTTGCTGATTGTAACCGTTCACACGTCGCCCGCTCCGGCCTGTGAACGGTTAGTTATTGTTCATAGCTCAGGAATGCGCTGAACTGCGCATTCCGTATGAACATGATTCAGAAGTGAGGGGCGTTTTTGCGCAGAAAAACTTTAAATATCGTCCCGAATTGTTGCTATAAGCGGCCTCCCGGGTCGTGAATAGTAACAACGGTTACGTTGATTTTACACAGAGTTTGCTTGCTATTTTGCCAAAGATACTTTATGATGGTAGTATGGTGAAAGAAATTTACAGGAGGAGATAAGATGTATAAGATATTAAAAGCAGAGCAGCTGAATGCAAATATTTATCTTATGGTTGTGGAAGCGCCCCGCGTTGCGAGACACTGTGAGCCAGGGCAGTTCGTTATTGTTAAGATAGATGAAGCGGGCGAGCGTATTCCGCTGACGATTTGCGATTATGACAGAGAAGCCGGTACGGTTACGATTGTGTTCCAGCCGGTAGGAGCGTCTACAAAGAGATTTGCGGGGCTGAAAACGGGAGACGCCTTCCGGGATTTTACCGGACCTCTTGGATGTCCGTCGGAATTTGTAAAAGAAAATATTGAAGATTTGAAGCAGAAGAAGATTCTCTTCGTGGGCGGCGGCGTAGGCGCTGCTCCGGTGTATCCTCAGGTGAAGTGGCTGAAGGAACATGGAGTTGACGCGGACGTGATTATCGGCTCTAAGAATAAAGAACTGCTGATTCTGGAAAAAGAAATGGAAGCTGTGGCAGGCAGATATTATCCCTGCACAGACGACGGTTCCTATGGTCATGCAGGCATGGTGACCACGATGATTGAAGAACTGGTAGCTCAGGGTAATACCTATGACATCTGCATTGCAATCGGTCCGATGATTATGATGAAATTTGTATGTCTTCTCACGAAGAAGTTAGAAATTCCGACCATCGTCAGCATGAATCCGATTATGGTGGACGGAACCGGTATGTGCGGTGCCTGCCGTCTGCTGGTAGGAGGCGAGGTGAAGTTCGCCTGTGTAGACGGGCCGGAATTTGACGGGCATCTGGTAGATTTTGAGAACGCGATGAAGAGACAGCAGATGTACAAGAGTGAAGAGGGCCGGGCAATGCTGAAATTGCAGGAAGGCGACACGCATCATGGCGGATGCGGTAATTGCGGAGGTGAAAAGTAATGGCAGATGTATTGAAGAGAGTACCGGTAAGAGAACAGGACCCTAAGGTCCGCGCAGGTAATTTTGAGGAGGTCTGCTACGGCTACAACAAAGAAGAGGCGATGGAAGAAGCAGCCCGCTGTTTAAACTGTAAGAATGCCAAATGTATTCTGGGCTGTCCTGTGGCGATTAATATTCCGGGATTTATCTCTAAGGTAAAGGATGGGGATATGGAAGGCGCATACAAGGTGATTGGCGAATCTTCCGCGCTTCCGGCAATCTGCGGACGCGTCTGTCCCCAGGAGTCCCAGTGCGAGTGCAAGTGTATCCGGGGAGTCAAGGGCGAGCCGGTATCTATCGGCAAGCTGGAGCGGTTTGTTGCAGACTATGCGCTGGAGCATGATATCAAACCGGCAAAGGCAGAGAAGACAAACGGACATAAGGTGGCTGTGATTGGTTCCGGTCCGTCGGGATTAACCTGTGCAGGCGACCTTGCAAAGCTTGGTTATGAGGTGACCGTATTTGAAGCGCTTCACGAACTTGGAGGCGTGCTGGTATATGGGATTCCGGAATTTCGTCTTCCAAAAGAAAAGGTTGTAAAAAAAGAGATTGAAAAGGTCAGAGAACTGGGCGTAAAGTTCGAGACCAATGTTGTCATCGGAAAGTCTACGACGATTGACCAGCTGATGGAGGAAGAGGACTTTGAAGCGGTATTTATCGGCTCCGGAGCAGGACTTCCGATGTTTATGGGGATTCCGGGAGAGACTGCCAACGGTGGATTTTCCGCCAATGAGTATTTAACCAGAAGTAATCTGATGAAGGCATTTGACGAGAATTATGATACGCCGATTGCGGCCGGTAAGAAGGTGGCTGTCATAGGCGGCGGCAATGTGGCTATGGACGCTGCAAGAACGGCACTGCGTCTGGGGGCGGAAGTACATATTGTATACCGGAGAAGCGAGGCGGAGCTTCCGGCCAGAGTCGAAGAGGTTCATCATGCAAAGGAAGAGGGCGTAATCTTTAACCTGCTTACCAATCCTACCGAGATTCTTGTGGATGATAATGGATGGGTAAGAGGAATGAAGGTAATTCGTATGGAGCTTGGCGAGCCGGACGCATCCGGAAGAAGACGTCCGGTTCCGATTCCGGATTCCGAATTTGAAATGGAGCTTGATACAGTGATTATGTCCCTTGGAACTTCCCCGAATCCATTGATTGCATCTACGACAGAGGGGCTTGAGACGAATCGGAGAAGATGTATTGTAGCGGAGGAAGAGAACGGACAAACTTCGAAGGCGGCAGTGTATGCCGGCGGCGACGCGGTTACCGGAGCGGCTACCGTAATTCTTGCCATGGGCGCCGGAAAAGCCGGAGCAAAGGGTATTCATGAATATCTGTCTGGGAAATAATATATTCGTGTATGATCTGCGCAGTGCGGCAAAGCAGTACAACATATTGTAAAACTGTCATAAAGAGAAATAGATGGAGAAACGGCAAAGTTCTCCATCTATTTTTGTTATATACCTTGTGAAACGGCCGTATGGCCATCAGGGGCGCCGGAGGGTATGCTTTGAAAAACAGACGGATGACAATAATGAGGCGCCCCAGGTATTTAGGTTACAATAAAAAATACAAAAAGAGAATCCATAATGTACTTGTCCATATTGAAATCCATCAGTATAATATATATTAAGTAAGTCGGTTACAATCAAAGGAAAGGGGCAAAAGACATAGATAGGAGAAGTGAATGTATGGCCAGATCAGTAGGAATTGGACGTCAGGATTTTG
This sequence comes from uncultured Lachnospiraceae bacterium, assembly GCA_949742505.1. GTDB lineage: Bacteria > Bacillota > Clostridia > Lachnospirales > Lachnospiraceae > Claveliimonas. Next base: position 18,655 of record CATJPU010000174.1, read on the forward strand.
AGAAGATACGGGTAAATAATAATTTTTACATTGATAAAACCTGCTATTTTCTCCGATTTGAATAATCTGAAAGTCGTTATGACTACATCTGATGAATATGCGGACAGTTTTGGCTTTACAGAGGAAGAGTTTTTTACAGTACTGGATGAATACGGATTATCAGACAAGCAGTCAGATGTGAAAAGATGGTATGATGGATTTACATTTGGAAATAAAACGGATATTTATAATCCATGGTCAATTATCCATTATCTGGATACCGGGAAATTACGTGCTTACTGGGCGAACACCAGCTCTAACAGTCTGATTGGAAAATTGCTCCAGGAAGGAACAAAGGGCGTAAAGCAATCCTTTGAGAAGTTACTTTCAGGAGAACATCTGACAGCATTTATTGACGAGCAGATTGTATATCATATACTGGATAATTTGGAGTCTTCTGCTTGCCAGCGGATATCTGAAAGTTATTCGAATTGAAGAACATGGGGAAACCGCATGAAATACGAATGCGCTAAAATGTGAGCTGGCTATTACCAATTCAGAAGTCAGGCTGATGTTTGGCGGGATGATTCATAGGTGGTTTGCTGGGTATTTGTCAGACTATAATGATTTTATCAAAGCATTGCTTATGGATGATGTAAGAGCAATGAATATTTATATGAATAAGGTAGCTTTGGGAGTATTCAGCTATTTTGACACAGGGAAAAAATCAGCGGCAAGTGAGCCTGAACGTTTCTATCATGGATTTGTTCTGGGACTGATGGTAGAACTGAATGACATCTATTCGATTGTCGAACCGGGAGAGTGGGTTTAGAAGGTACGATGTTATGCTGGAACCAAAGAAATCGGAAGATGATGCGATTATTCTGGAATTTAAAGTGCAGGATAGGAATGGCGGTGAAAGAGCTCTGGCTGATACGGTCGAGGCAGCGTTAAAGCAGATTGAGGAAAAGGGTTATGAATCAGTCCTGCTTGGGAAGGGCATTGCAAAGGAAAGGATACGAAAGTATGGTTTTGCATTCTGTGGAAAGCAGGTGCTGATTGGAAAATGAATTGGGTTTTGAAAATTGAAGAATTGTAGAATTTCTTGCATTTCCATTCTTTTTTTGCTATTATATTAAAAGGAAGAGGTGATAATTATGGATATTCCAGCACTGTCAATGGCAATGGCTGATTATAATATTAGTGCGAATGTCAGCATTGCTGTTATGGGAAAGATTCTCGATACAGCCGAGGCTACTGGTGAAGCTTTAACAGAGATGATGGCGGCGTCAGCAGCAATTCCGGGACTTGGAGAGAACATTGATATACTTGCGTAGAAGAAGCTGAGTACTAAGTAATTAGTACATCAGCTTTTTGCTGTTTTATTGAGAGTTTTATTACGCGGGAGGGCAGGCAGCTCTGGGCTGCACAGGTGGAGCAATTTTCAGACGCGCTCCGGAGGAATACAGAATTTATGAAGATTACATTGATAACCGTTGGTAAAATGAAAGAAAAGTATCTAAAAGACGCGGTTGCGGAATACAGTAAGCGTTTATCGAGATACTGTAAACTGGAGATACTGGAAGCTGCGGATGAGAAAGCTCCGGAGGATGCCGGCAAAGCAAAAGAGGCGGAGATACGGCAGAAGGAGGGGAAAAGGATTCTGAAGCTGATAAAAGAGGATGCCTATGTAATCACGTTAGAAATCGGAGGCAGAATGCCAGATTCGTTGGAACTGGCGGATAAGATAGACAACCTTGGGGTTCGTGGAATCAGTCATATCATATTTATTATTGGCGGCTCGATTGGGTTATCAGAAGAAGTCTGTACACGTTCGGATTATGCGCTGAGTTTTTCCAGGTTGACATTTCCCCACCAATTGATGCGGGTGATTCTGCTTGAACAGATTTACCGGAGTTTTCGTATCAATTGCGGCGAGCCTTATCATAAGTAGTACGGCAAAACATATCGCAGAGGATGTGAATCTGAAGATAAAACAACACAGATAAAAAGACTTAAACATAAAAAATATACGATACAGAGGCTGTGAAATTAATGAAGACATTAGATACAACAACAATTCAGGAACAGGAAGGACTTCTAAAGGCAATTGAGAATACTGATATTAGTATGTTCTGGTATTATCCGAAAAAGAAACTAGTTCAAATGAATGACAGAACTGCGGAGATGTATCACTGTCAAAAAGAGTATACAGATATGCCAAAAAGTTTTGCGGATGATTTCGTGCATCCGTCGACACAGGATGCGTTTTATGAAATGTACCGCAGAATAGACGCAGGGGAGCAAACCGCCCATTCTTCTTTTGCAAGTTTAGACTTGGAAAACTGGTGTACGGTTACCCTTACTACGATTTCTGCTGACGAACAGGGATATCCAGAGCGGGTCTATGGTATTGTACAGAATATCTCAAAGATGAAACTGCAGGAGATGGAATATTACAGCAACCAGAGAATGCTTTCGGATATTATCAGCGCTCTGAGTAAGATTTATATGTTTAACTATTACATTGACCTTCAGACCGGAGAATTTTTGGAGATTGTCGGACTGAATTATATTACTGAGGAGCTGGGAAAGAATGGTAATGCGGCATATGCATTTCGCCGCTTTAAGGAAACTCTGATTGAAAATAATTACCGGGAGAGTTTTGAAGAATTTACCAATCTGGATACTTTGGCGGACAGAATTGGCAGAAAACAGAATATTTCACTGGAGTATTGCAGTATCCGCCAGGGGTGGTGCCGTTCCAGCTTTATTGTGGTAAACAGAGGTGAGGCTGGCAGACCGGTACAGGTAGAATTTGTTGTGGAAAATATCAGTGCGGAACGGAAGAAAGAGCTGGAGGCAAGGGAAGAATTAGAGAGGGCCTATGAGATTGCAAACAGAGCGAATGCAAGCAAATCTGCTTTCCTAAATAATATGTCTCACGACATCCGTACTCCGATGAATGCAATCGTGGGTTTTTCGGCCATTGCATCGTCGCATATTGAGGACAGGGAGCGGGTGCGGGATTGTATCGCAAAGATTACCACATCCAGCAAGCATCTACTGTCTATTATTAATGAAGTGCTGGATATGAGCCGTATTGAGAGCGGTAAGATTCATATACAGGAACAGGAGACGAGTCTTCCGGGCGTACTGCATGATTTTATGAATATAATTTGGGAACAAACCCGGACGAAAGGACTGGAATTATACGTTGACACGATGAATCTGATTCATGAAGACGTATATGCGGATGAGGCAAGGCTTCACAGG
>CATJPU010000175.1 GCA_949742505.1 uncultured Lachnospiraceae bacterium
AAATCAGATTAATAATTATGAAAAGTCCAGCTATGCAAACAGTGAGATGCAGCAGTTGGCTTTTTTGGTTGATACCATGTCATACCGTATGAAAGGGTATGAAGAGGAAATTAACTATAAGTGTCTGAGCGATAAAGAGTTACAGGAAGGATATTATTACAAATATAACGAAAAAGTAATTCTAAGGGCGGATGCGGCGACCCAGATGAAAACACTTACGGCAGCAGTAAACAATGGAATTTACACGCCGAATGAAGCAAGGGAATATTTAGATAAGCCGGAGAAGGAAGGAGGCGGAATCCTGATGGTGAATGGAAATTATATTCCAATTACGGATGTCGGGAGGCAGTACGAGAAAGGTGGTGAGAAGAATGAAGACGGCACAAATCAGGGGTGATATCATTAACAATGATACAAAGTGGATTTATGACTGGCTAGAATGGGAATCAACATGCCCGAAAGACATTAAAACTGTAATTGACTCGCTGGAGCCGGGAGAGGAATTGAGAGTCATCGTGAACAGCGGAGGCGGAGATGTGTATGCAGGACAGGAGATTTACACGCTTCTTAGGAAATGCAGGAACTCTGTTGCCGAGATTGACAGTATGGCAGGAAGTGCGGCGGGAGTTGCGGCAATGGGCGCCGGGCGCGTATTGATTAGTCCGGTAGGGATGATTATGATACACAATGTAACCGGAAGCGGGTACACAAGCGGAGATTATCATCTGTATGAAAAACGGGCCAGCGCGCTGAAGGAACTCAATGCCGCGCTGGCAAGGTCCTATTCGGAAAAATCAGGCAAACCGGTAGAGGAAATTTTGCAGATTATGGATAAAGAGACCTGGCTGACAGCGAATCAGGCGATAGAAATGGGATTTGCAGACGAAACCATGGGGGATGGCATGCAGGTTACGAACACTTATGCCGGGCTTAGACTGACGGAAGAAATCAGAAAGCGGGTAATAAGAGAAAAAGCGGAAGCAGATAAAAAGATGGAACTGAAAAATGAAATTCTTGGAGACTTAGAGCTGTACGGCGTCTAAGTCTTTTTTTGAGAGGAGAAATAAAATGAACAGAAAATTATTAGAATTGCTGGATGCAATCAATGAGAAGAAACTGTCAATCAGGAATCTTGTAGAAGCA
>CATJPU010000176.1 GCA_949742505.1 uncultured Lachnospiraceae bacterium
CCTGAACATAGGATATCCGGTCATAGCTGCTGTGGTCCCGAAGTACCAGAATATCCAGTTCTATTTTATCTTTGTTCATGCCTTCACTCCCTTCACTGCTGTTTCCACAGCGTTTCTACTCGTTTTATCAGCTTTTCCATGGTTTTTCCTGGCTTTTATATATCTGTATTGCTGTATTTATTGCGCTAACTGCCATACATCAGTCTCCCAGTTGATTCTGTAAAATATAATTTTTTACCAGATTAATCGCATCTGAAACTTCTTTGGAAACCACATAAAAGTTTTTTTTCTGATTCCCGGTTATTTCTTTTCCTGTTTCGGCGTCAATCTCGCTATACGTATAGACAATTTTATCGATGCCGTCAACATTGAGCGCCATAAAGCTGGTTACTTTCCGAATTGTATTGCCATTCATAAAAATCATCCTCCATTGCTAATAATTCGTCCTGATAGATTTCGTTAAGATCCAGCGACTGCACTTCCCTCTCCAAATGCCCGTCAACCGAATCAAGTCTGTAGTTTTCATAGCCTTTTTGTTTTTGTTTCAGTTCCCACGAAAAAGCAAGGTTTGTCGTTCCCTTTACGACAAAGTAATTTTTTTCTTTTTTCTCGATCCAGATGTCGCCCTTTCCTTCTTTCTGCAAAAAAACATAGTACGGACAATCGCCACATGTTTCTGAAAATTTATCGCTGACCGATACATAACATTCGCCGCTCTCATCCGTTTCCCCGCTGCCGATATCGCCAAAGTATGGGGAGGCCATTTCGTAGCAGTACTGATGTAATTCACCATAGTTTTCTGTATCTGAAATCCTGCTTTTGTACCCCAAAACAGACAATGATACTGCTTCAACGCTTCCGCATGTTAACGGTCCTTCGATTCCGGTACCCACAATTTCAGCATTTGAATATCCCTTATGGTTCACAATAGGATAGATTCCATGGTTAATAGAAGGAATCGAACCTATATGTTTCGTCCATCCAATTCCATATCTGGCGGCGTCCTCCATACCGGATGCTCCTGAATTGTTTGCAACTGTTACAGGGCTGAGTATGAAACTTCCTTTCAATTGGGCGCTTCCATATCTCCTTTTGTATGTTCCAGGCAGATCGCCATTATTTCTGGAGGGTACTATTGAAAATACGCTGTTTTCCTGATTTGAATTTTCTTCCGGTTGAAAGAAAAATGCAAACTGGGGCGAAAATTCTGTTATATGGTTAGAAGAAACATCATTCAGCGGCGCGATGAACCTCATACCATTTCCAAAGTTTGCAATATTAGAATTATACACGCCCTCTGTCATTCCGGCATTAGTGTCTCCATACCCAAGCCAGTAACGCCCTCCCTCCATTTTGGTATACAGAGAATGAGCTACTTGTCCTATGAATCCATGGCCTTTTGATATAATGGTAAGTCCGGCCAAAATACCGGAATCAATATAGTCTGCATTGATATAAAGTCTTCCATTTTTTAGGTAAATCCCCGCATTCTGTCCGTTATTGGTCAGCTTGTTAAAGATTTCTTCCTGCGTCCAGTTATCTTTAAAATACTTGTCCGCCGTCACTCCATTTATTTTGAATCCGGTTGCCGACAGGGAAAACTCTCCGGTATCCAGATTCCAGTAATTCTTTCCCTTCTTGTCTGAGAGAATCCCTGCCACGATGATATTGGCAATCAGGCCGTTCGCCGTCAGGGCGGTTGTCCAGTCCCAGTCCCGGCCGTCCGCCGTCCGCCTCTTCGCAATCTGTAAGCCCTGCGTTCCTAATGACATCGCTCCGAACAGTTCGGACTCCGGATCTAAGTCCTCAAACAGGATTGCCCGCACGTCCTGCTTTTTGGCTACGGTGTTCTGCAGTCTGAGCTGCGTCTTTGTTGCATTCAGGAATCCTTTTATCATTCCTGCCATTACAGAACCATCGCTGTCAATCGCTCCGGAAATCCGGTTCAGGATAGAATCCATGTCCGCTGAACTGTCAAAATAATCATAGAGTTCTTCTCCCAGCGTCAGGCTTTTAATCCGGTCCTCACAACAGTCCCAGACGATAGCCGCTACCCGCTCTTTCGTGGTAATGTCCAGCTCCCTGTGCCTGCATCTGACCGTATCCCCCAGACCAGCCGTCTCAAGAATTTCAAATCCTTTGTACTCCTCCGTTCCCGACAGCTCTGTCATATCGATATCAATAGATACAACCGGAAGGTCAATTCCCTCTGCAAATAAATCCTTACAGCACTTCGTTAACGCTCTGTTAAGCTCTTCCTGCGTGTCACAGACAATGATTCCGTTTTCTTCGTCCTCTTCCTGGGCGTCTTCCCGCATCTTCACAGTATCAAACTTTAACTTCCTGATATATTTTTTCTCATATTTGTTTATATTTCCTGAGTCAACCCATGGCGTATTCCCGAACATTTTATATCCGTTATATGCAACGGGAATAATCCTTGTAATGACTTCCGACATATCCAAATGATAGTCAATGCCCGCCATATTCTTCCCGTATCTGGCTTCCACACCGTAATCTCCGCCCACATGTTCATTGATAATTACCGTATAGTTATCATAGAGGATTTCACCGCCCCATCTTCCGGTAAAGGTCGGCTCGTCCGTTCCATGAAGGGCGCTGATTAAATTCCTTGTTTCAAAATACGCGGTGGCCGCTGTTGTTATATCAGACCTTCCGCTGTATTTCGTTCCCGCCATCATGATATCCAGCGCCTGCTGTCCGTTCTTCGCCGTCGGCCTTACGTCCATCAGAAAACAGTCATCCTCTGCATCCAGAAACACCGGCATTACCGTCGCAATCACCTCTGTATCCGTCTTCTCCACTTCCCGAATCCGGAATAACTGATGCTTTCCCATGAAGGTCGGAGCGGAAATCACGCATTCCTCTTCGATATACCGCCACCTTCCTTCCGCATCCAGCGGATGTACCAGCTCCATCTTCCATGTTCCGTTCAGCTTCGCCGTCAGCTCGCAGGACTTCGGAAATAAAACCATATCCCCATTCATGGAATAATTCGTATTTCCTTTTTCGTAAATCTGTATCATAAGCTCCTCCAGTTCGGTATCACTTTCAGCCGGAACCCGGATGTAATCTCTATCCGGTTCTCTCCCTCTTTCAAATATAAATCCTGATAATCGCCTGACACCGCCGTATTATTCATCGTCCCATCCGTCCGGTATGCCATCATCCGCTCCGTATCAATCACAAGATTCTGTCCAATATTGGCCCGCATTTTACAGCCGTTTACCGTCAGGTCGCAGACTCCTTCCCCGGTAATCTTATAGATTGGATGGGATTCATGGTACAGATTGTACAGTACCTCCAGCTTGTCATACTCTCGTTTCCCGCTCTTCAAATAGGAGAACGGCTCACAGACAAACTCTGCTTTGAATCTTCCGATTCTTTTCATTTCTCTCTCGCAGGTTCCCATCTCTACATAGTAAACTTTGTAGAAATAATCCGTATCATCCGAAAATTCCAGTTCTCCGCTTCCTGACAGCCACTTCTTCGCTCTGCGGAACCTCTCGTTCCATTCATCTGCTTTTGTAAGGAAATTAAATTCTATCGGTATTTCCACCGGCTCATATCTGCAATTGTCACGTATCAGGATTCCAGAACTTCCTGGTATAATTATTGTTTCTCTGTCTTTTGAATATGCCGGCATATCTGGACGCCTTACCGGAAATATTCCATAATCTTCACAGCGTTCCATATGAAATATTACGCTATATCCCATTGTTTTTTCCTTTCCTGTTACCGTCTTACATTTACCTTTGCCCCTCTTGAGTTATATTTCTTTCCGTTATTAATTTCCTTCATCGTAAATTTCACAATCTCCTTCCTATCGTATATACCGTTGATATATATCGGAAGTTCCGCTGTCAACTGCTCTGTCATAGCGTTTTCCGCGAACTTTGCCGCATCGGACCGTTTTCCGGCCATGCCCGGTATTTCCATGCTGTCTCTGATAATCTGGTTTACTTCGCCCATTTTCTTTTCATAACCTACTCCAAATCCTTCCGCGGTATACCCTCCTAACTTTTCAAATACTTTTGACGGCGAGTGAATATCCAGCCTTGCCCTTGCTTCTCTTGTTGCGGAGGCGCATAGCGAAGCGACTGCATTAATCACACCGGATCTTCCCGCCATAATACCATTCGCAAGTCCGACGGATACATTGTAACCCTCTGTATAAAGCGTATACTCTCCCAGATCTCTTCCTACATCTTCAACCGCTCCGGTTAAGTCATTCCCTGCTCTTCTCACATTCTGCGAACCGCTCATGAGCCCGGAAGCCAGCCCTTCAGATACGCCCCGGCCAATCCTGTCAAACCGGTCCTGTCTCAATTCTTCCTGCGCCCTTCCTGCCGTCTCCCTGCACATAAGCGAAACAATGCTTACCACTGACGACTTCCCTGCGTTTACACCTCTTTGTATTCCTGTAGGGATATTTGTTCCCACCCGCGTAAAATCCGCGGTATTCAGCATTCTTTCCGATGATTCTATCACCGCTTTCGCCATCGCCTGCACTGCCGTAACTGCGTTATTCTGGTTTCCGCTAATACCTCCCACAAGACCTGATATTACATCCCGTCCAATTTCTTCAAATACCTTGGACGGTGAATGTCTGTCCAAAGATGTATTCGCCCCGGCTGTTAAAGTATCTCCGATTTCCTGTCCTGCCGTCCCCGCCTGTTCTTTTGAAAGGTTAATTCCTTCCACCAGTCCTTTCACCGAGTCTGTGCCGACTTCCGCCATTAATGCGCTTACTTTTTCTTTTCCTCCGCTTAAGGAGACGGTATATTCTTCAATCATCCCCTGTACGCTTGCACTGACGCCGGCTTTCATATCCAGCGACTGCGACCACATTGCATTCGCCTGTTTTAATTGTTCGTCTGTCATTCCTGCGAATGCCTGTACATAAGAAGAGCCCTGCGGCCCCATTTCCGCCAGTTTATCCAGTATTCCCTGATTTACGCCCCGTTCTGCCAGAAGTTTCATATTATCCGCCCAGTTCGTAACCCCTTCTATCTGCGTCTGCATGTTAGAGAGCAGTTTCTCGCTGGATATCTCTGTCCCTGCATTGAACTCTTCAAACAGATTCATCTGGCTTTCCAAAACCCCGGATACGGTTTCCTGCATTCCCGTATAGGTTTCTGCTATGGTCTGTACTGCTGCGCTAGTCGCATCGGCCGCCGCCGTCTGCGCCTCTGCGTTTGCGCCGGTAGACGTTGTGTTGTCATCTGTAGCCGCTGTTACGTCCGCCCACTTGATTCCATATTTTTCTAACTGTTGGGAAGACGCTTCAATCTGCGCCTGCAGTTCCTCCTTCATGGAGGAATTTTCTTCCAGAGCTGTTGTATTGTCTCCCTGAGCCTCCGTCAGTTCCCGGTAAGATTTCTTTTCATCCGCATTCATCCCGGCCATGGCCATTTTCAAATCTATCGCCCGTTCTTCTTTGCCGTTCTGAACGTCAAGCAGCTCATTTCTTTTCTCTTTTATCGCTGTGCTTTCATTCTCCAGCTTAATTCCTTCGATTTCCAGCTCTGTTTTCTTCTTAATCAGCTCTATGGCATATTCCTGCGCCGCCTGCATTTCAATCTGTTTCTGGCTGTTATTTAAATACTCCTCAATTGCTTCATTAGTGAGGTTCAGTTTCTTTGACTGTTCGTCATAAGCAAGGTTTAACCCCGGAACAAGGCTGTTTAACTCGGCTATATACCCTTGCATCGCCTGTGTTTCCGAATTATCCAGTTTCTTTTCCTCTGTCAGCGATGCAATCCTTTCGGCCAGCGTTTTCGCGTATTCCCCCTGTGCCTGCATTTGTGCGGTATTATTTCCATAATCGGAAATCAGCGTCCTTGTAGATTCTGCTACTTCATTTGCAGAATCACAGATTTTCTGATTGGACTCCGCCAGCATCTGCGCTTCTTTTGACGCTTCGCCGATGGAATCCGCATACATCATCAGCGCTGTACCGGCTGCCGTCACAACTGTTGCAACCATTACAACCGGATTTACATTCGTAACCGCGTTAAACAGAGCCGTCGCCGTCGTAGCTCCTTCCGTATACGCCGTATATAACGCAACCG
>CATJPU010000177.1 GCA_949742505.1 uncultured Lachnospiraceae bacterium
CCCCTCGTTTTTCTATATTCCATACATCATTATTCCGCTACGCCGCTTAGCATCTCAATAATCTCGGCGTTGCTTTCTGCTTTTATCAGACGCTCCACATTCTCCATCTCGGAGCATATGCAGGCCAGCTTCCCTAACATCTCCAAATGTTCGTCGTCTTTTCCCGCAATACCTATCACTAAGTTTGCAACGCCTTCCCGGAACGCAACTCCCCCCGGCACCTGTATAAATGATATTCCAGAATGAAAGATTTTTTCATCAGAGTTCCTGATTCCATGCGGAATAGCCAGACAGTTACCAATATATGTAGATACCACCTTTTCTCTTTCCAGCATATCGTCTATATATTCTTTTTCCACATAGCCATTATCATACAAGATCATGCCTGCCGCAATAATTGCTTCTTCTTTTGTATCAAACGATGCATTCAATATAATATTGTCCTCTGCAAAAATCTCTTTCTTCATAATTTTAAACTCTCCTATAACATCCCATGATATTTCAGCAGAATCTCCTCTGCATTTTTATTCCAGAGCCCGTCTGCCTCGTCGCACGCCTTTGCCAGCATTTCAAACAATTTATTCTCAGTCCCTAACCGGTGAAAGTCTTCTATTGCAGTCAATTCCAAATCTATCGGCAGGTAAATCAGTTTTTTCCCTCCCGGAATTTCCGGAAGCCTCAGCGTTGTATCCGCCACAGCGTTGATACCGCCTATATGGGTAATCATTACAGCGGGATTCATCTTTTTCTCGGAAATTAACCTCAGCGCATCCAGCAGATCATCTTTTGTTCCGCCTGATGAACCTATAATTTTCGTTTTTTTATAATGACAATCATAGAGATTCATCTCTGCACAGAAACTACTGTCAGAGGGACCTGCAAATAGATTCATACATCCGTCAAATGCCATAAGCCGGTTTCCCAGTTCGGCCAGCGAACGAACCGGCGCAAAGACAAACACGTCGTCATACCCCTGTCCATTCGTCAGGCTCATAAGATATTCTTCTGCATTTTCGTGCTTTTCCGTATTAATATAGTGCAGCTCTACCCCATTTTTCTTTGCATATTCTTCCGACAGAACCTTTCTTGCTCTTGAAATTCTGGAATCATTGATATCCGTCACTACAACCCGGGCCGGTTTCTTATCCATAGCCAGCGCATAGCTTACTGCGCCGATTCCCATAGGACCGCATCCTCCTAAGATAATAAGGCTTCCGCCCTCCTTTGTACCCGGCAGCTTTTCGTAAGTCTCATCCTGGGTGTGATAATTAGAATTGAATCCTCCTATAATGCAATAGATTGGTTCCGCCGCTGACACCTCATAAAACGTATCGCCCTTATAATGGAGAAGACACCCCTTTTCAATCACGTCATTCGGAATAATACAATAGGCGGCATCCCCGCCAAAATACGGAAATGAATAGCCCGGCGCCTGCATCATACCCGGAATACCCGGAAGCACCGCAAACCGTTCTCCTTCTTTGTATTCTTCTTTCCATTTATCTCCGACACGCTCAATGATTCCCGAAAATTCATGTCCTATGATAACCGGATTTTCGCCGACATCGTCCGGAACCCGAATATGTTCCGCGCCAAGTTTACACTCCTTCCAGGTGGACATACACATGCTGTCACTCATAATTCTTAACAGAATCTCATCGCTTTTTAAGGGCGGCAGTTCAAATTCTTCCAACCGCACGTCCCCCGCGCCATAAAGTCTTACTCCTTTTGTCTTCATTCTTCCTCCAATCTCTAATCTGCGGCACATAACCGTCTCCCTCGCTACTCCATGTTAGCATGACGTTGAAACAGGTCTGCGTCGCTCTGGCCCGTAATCCTCATCAAGTCCATAACCATCGCGTCATATATAATCCAGCAAAGCTCTTCAAATGCAGAACCCGATGCCTGTACGCTCTTCTTTCCTTTTCCTGTAACCTTCTCCGTCACCCCCGGAACCCTGATGACCGCATCTGCCATAGAGCCGATTGTATTTTCCGGAAACATGGTCAGAGCGACCACCTTTCCTCTCTGCTCTTTTGCTTTTTTGGTATTGGATACCAGGCTTGCCGTATTGCCGGACCCCGAACCGACAATCAGCAAATCATTCTCCTGTATCGACGGCGTCGTTGGTTCCCCTACGAAATATACCGTATATCCCAGATGCATCAGCCGGTTGGCGAATCCCCTTGCAGCAAATCCCGAGCGCCCCGCGCCGCTGACAAAAATCCTGTCGGCCTCCATGATATATTTTTCAACCAGCTCCAGCTCTGCATTGTCAACGAGAAGCGCATTCTCCCTTAATTCATGAATAATTGCTAATACATTTTTTGCTTCGTTCATTTTTCTTCTCCATTATCGCATTGCTTCTTTGATTGCCCTTGCTTCCGCTACCGGATCTTTTGCATGTCCGATTGCAGAACCTACAATAATGATCTCCGGTTTCAACGCCACATACTTGTCAATTGTTTTGCTGTTAATCCCTCCTGCTACCGAGACTTTCGCCTTTTTTGCATTGGCTATCATAACCTCCAGATCCTGAATCGGCTCTCTCCCCAACATCTGCTGGTCCGAACCGGTATGTACCGCAAGATAATCCACGCCGACCTCTTCCAGTTCGGCAATTCTCTTTGGCAGATCCATCACACACAGCATATCTACCACGATATTTCTTTGATATTCCATTGCGGCTTTCGCTGCCGCCGCAACGGTCAGGGTATCGCACGCGCCCATTACCGTAGCATAGGAAGCTCCCGCCTCATATGCGTATTTCGCCTCCAAGTATCCTCCGTCCATAATCTTTAAGTCCGCCAGAATTTCTTTATTCGGGAAAAATTTCTTAAATTCGCGCACGCCTCTCATCCCTTCGTCCATAACAAAAGGAGTTCCAATTTCAATAATATCAACGTATTCAGCAACTCTGTCTGCAAAGCGTAAAGCATCCATCAAGTTTAATTCATCTAAGGCTAATTGTAATTTCATGGTTCTATTCTCCTTTATCTGTTTTATTGTAACAGTTAAGCCTTCCGGCTTCACTGTTACGGAATCCGCCTATTTTAAAGTTTGCCTACGGCAAAGGGGCGGATTCCTGGCTACTTAAGTTCATTGGCTGCTAACTGCGCAGCAAATGCGCAGTTGCAGGCTGAACTGTTACGTTTTATTTTCCTGTTAACTGTTTATAATGCGCTATAATCTTGTCAAAGGTTTCTGTTCTCTTTGGAATGCCTGTGTATCTGGTTACCGCAGCCTCGATTCCATGGTCTTTGACATATTCCAGCAATTCAACCGACTGCTCATCCTCTTTTACGTCAAACAAAAATGCCGCCGCCACACCTTTTGTAAGCAAGTCGTTGGGAAGTCCATACTCCGCACATTGTACCGCCGGCCCTGCCAGACGGTCCGTTGCTCCTAATTTGCGGATAGGCGCTCTGGAAATGCGGGAAATGGTATCTGTAATTCCGGGCGTCAGGAACCGGTTCACAGCAAAATCTATATATCCCATCATCTCTTCATGCGAAAATCCCCACTTTTTCTCCAGCAAAGCCGAAATCTCTCTCATAACAGACTTCGTCAAATCCACATTTTCGTCCTTCGCAAAGTAATCCTGAATAATTTCAAATCCCATTGTGTGCGCAATATATCCGGACCATGCATGTCCGCCGTTTATCGTATACAGCTTCCTCTCTAAATATTTCTGAAGATTCGCTGTATAAGTTGCGCCTTTTATCGGCTCCTCCTCCGGAACAACCAGTTTATTCGCCTCGACTACAAGCTCATAATCAACGCCAATATCGATTCCGTCCCGATTGTCTCTGTCGCATCCAAATACCATACGGTCAACTGCCGTATTCGGTATTGCGGCGATTTCGCTCAGCTCTTCCTCCGTAATTTTTCCTGTATTCAGAAGCTCCCGCTTTAACATATCTCCGCAGAGCAGCGCATTTTCACAGGGAATCACATTCACTTTAGATTTTCCCGCGTCAATCCTCGCCTTTAACCCTGCCGCCAGATTTCCCGCAATCTTTGGAAAATTATCCGCCAGAACCGCCGTCGTAACAATGTCGGCGTCCACAATTGCCCGCGCAACCTCCTCCACATCTCTTATCGGTGAAAGCGCCGACACTTTATCGATTTCTTTTCTTCTATAATTCTCTTCAATCACATACAAATAATAATTGTGATATTCATTCAGTTCCCTGAGCAAGGGCTCATTGACATCCACAAAGACAATCTCATAGCCTGTCTCATGCAAAAGGTCTGCAATAAATCCCCTTCCTATCTTTCCTGCTCCGAAATGTACTGCTTTCATAAATCGCTCGCCGCCTCCTTATTTATTCCAGATTTGTATGTCTTGCCATCATTTCTTCCGCTGTCTGGTTCATCTCTTCCATCAATGCCATAATGATGCTGTCATACACCAGCCAGCTCATCTGCTCAAACAGGTTGCCCATAGGCTGCACGGACTCCGCCAAATTCTTTTCTCCCTCCGCCTTTTTCGGCGTAGAACCCGGAACTGTCACAACAACATCTGACATTTGTCCGATCATATGTGTCGGAAACATGGTAACCGTGGCAATCCTTGCTCCAAC
>CATJPU010000178.1 GCA_949742505.1 uncultured Lachnospiraceae bacterium
AAGTATATTGTTCACTCATGCTACATTTTCCTTTCTTACGCGTTAAAATAGAATATGATGAATCTTATCAGCAAACTCATCTCTCTTCGCATCAAATATTGCCCTTAATGTACAGTTCTCTTCGATTCCGCCATAAGCGAGAACAAAACCGTTCTCAATATTTCTTCCTTCTCCTGAAATATCAAGCATTCCGCCTTTCGTTTCCGCAAGCTTCTTCACATCACTCTTAAAACCATCCGGCATCCTGCTCAAGTCTGCCTGCGAAAAATACATGAATCCCTCCTGCGGAAGTACATATTTCTCCGCTAGCTTAAGGAGCATTGCAAAATATTCGCCTGTGTCCATAGTCTTCAGTCTGTCGTAAGACTGATCTAACACGTCTGCGATTACTTCCTGCTTTGCAGCCAGAAGTTTCGTTCTCTTCTGCAGATCGATGGATGAGAGGATTCGCTCTCTATAGTTCGCAACATCCTTGTCTGATCTTTGGGAAATGCTCGCGACGGACTTCTCGGCATCTGCTTTTGCCTCTTCAAGAATCTCTTCTGCCCTGCGGTTCGCTTCTGCTACCTTACTGTCAGCCAAAGCCTTCGCTTCGTCCAGAATCTGACTTTTCATTTTCTCTAATCCAGTCATGCTTCGCTCTCCTTTTCCCTGATTTCTCCTACCTGCTTCGTCCTTAAACCTGTACGCCGCTTACAGCAAGGAAAGAAATCAGAAGTGCAAGGATTGCGTATGTCTCAACCATTGCAGGGAACAGCATAGCTTTACCGAACTGATCCGGTCTCTTTGCGATTATTCCGATAAATGCAGCGGATGTCATTCCCTGATATTTACCGGAAATTAAGCCTACGATACCGATTGGCAGACATGCTGCAAGAATCAGAAGTCCTGTCTGCGGATCAAGCTGCGCTGCGCCGCCGCCGATAATGCCAACCTTAGACAAAGTGATGAAACCAATCAGCAGGCCGTACAGACCCTGCGTACCAGGCAGAAGCTGCATAACCAGTACCTGACCGAATTTGCTTGGGTCTTCCGTAACAACGCCTGCCGCTGCCTGACCTGCAATACCTACGCCGATTGCAGAACCTGCTCCTGCAAGAAATACCGCTACCGCTGCGCCAAGCAGTGCATATACAAGACCTAAATTACTCCAAATACTGATACCTTCCATTATAATATTCCTCCTTTAATCATCATTTCTTAAATTAATTAATTACTCTCAGTCCCATCCTGAACTGTCACATACGTTGTATCTGCCTCAAACGGATGAAACGCCCTGCCTCCGCCCTCGTAGAACTTTCCGAAAAACTCTACAAACTGGAGACGGTTGGTGTGTACATAAGCTCCCAGCAGATTAATTGCAAGATTCAGCGTATGCCCCACAATAAATATAATAATAAATACAATCGCTCCCACGATACCGCTTCCTGCCATGCTTGCCATCTGGTTAATTACCGAAGCAATAACTCCGGTAGCAAGTCCTAACGCCAGCAGACGGGAATAGGATAACACGTCGCTGAGCCAGCCTGTGATATTATAAAGATCGTATGCGCCCAGCGCCAGCCTCAATGCCGGATTCTTATTCTCACGTCCCGACATCAGTACCAGTCCCAAAGCTCCGACGATTGCAAGCCCCTTCGCCAATGTGTTAAGGGCAGGCGGGAATACCACCTTCGAACCCATGATTGACGCGAAGATATCGGTCGGAATCAACATCAGGATCAGGCCGATAAGAAATGCATACCATAAAACTACATCGCAGAAAAAATCCAGCGTCTTTCCATCCTTAATCAGCATATAGCCCTTGATTCCCAGTCCAACAAACAAATGGACAAGTCCAAATGCCAGGGAATAAATCAGAAGCTTCATTGGATCATTTAACGGTGCAAACCACAGCGCCGGAACTGTAACTGTCTTTCCGAAGAAAGTTGCCGATACAATATCCACCACATTTCCAAAGTATCCGCCAAAGAGAATACCCCAGATTAATGTAGAAATACCACAGTACATGAACATCTTCATCATCTTTTTCATTCCCGCGCCCATACGCGGAAACTTCTTCAATACCACAAAACATGCAATCGCTAAAATTGCTCCATATGCTGCGTCGGATAACATCATACCAAAGAAGAATACATAGAAGAACGACATAATTGTCGTCGGATCAAATTCTCCTTTATGCGGCAGCGCGTAGGATTCCAAAACTCCTTCCACACTGGCCGAAAAACCGTTGTTACTTAAAATTACCGGCGGCTCCTCTTCTTCTTTCAATTCTTCCACATCAATGATACAGTCAAATCTGTCTCCAATGGCCTTCTCTACAGAAGAAACATACCTCTTCGCAACATAGCCGCTGATTATAAAGGTTCGCTGTGACTGTGGAAGGGTTCCGAGTATCTCATATTTCTCTGCACGTATACGGAAATAATCGGATATCACCTTCAGCTCTTCGCGGATGCCTTCTTTGCCCGCGATCTCCTTCGTAATCTCAGCGATTCTAGACTCCAGTTTTGCCTTCTCTGATTCAAAATCATCCTTTGCCTGCCGGGGCGTCTTATCCGTCAGCTGCGTCGGCCTTGCAAAACCTCCCGCTCTCAGCGCATCCTCTACGGCGCGCTCTTCCTTCTTCATGCAGAATACAGCCAGATATGCCGCATCCTTATCGGAAGCAATCAGTTCCGCATCCACAGCCTCAACATCCGGCGCATGTTCTGCAATCAGCGAATATACCTCCTCCTGAGTGGTTCCCGGAGCCATAGTTCCCAGCATCATAGCCGCCTTTGACGTCCCGCCAAAATTCATCGGCACGTCCAAAGCCATCCAAGGGGTCAGGCTCTCAATCTGATTCTCCAGTTTCAGAATGCCCGCTTTACTCTCTGCTATTTCCTTACTTAAGTCTAACAGCCCTTTGGCGTCCCTCATGAATTCCTTTTTTCTGGAAACGGTCTTCTGGAACTGGTCCTGTCCCACAAGTTTCTTCCCTTCCAGACCTGCAAACAGGGACTTCTTCTCAGGAGCATACTGATTCAGAACATCCAGTGCGTGATCCGCTGTCTGAGCGTTCCTCTCAAACCCCTGTCTGGCATTCATTGTGTCCATCCGTTCAAAGCCTTCATCATCCTCTATCATATGATTAATCTCCATGACTCCCATGGACTGAAGCTTCTCCAGAATGGCTTTACGGTCTTTCTTAAGCGCGCAGATACTCACTCTTTGCATCTGCAGTACTGCCATAACCGCATCCCTCCTTTAC
>CATJPU010000179.1 GCA_949742505.1 uncultured Lachnospiraceae bacterium
ATGCGTTTATCCTGCTCTGCAACATGAACAGCTTTTGTCAACATCATAACAACTTTCAAATTCTGATATGCAGTCATATCATCGTAAAAACTTACATCTACAAGAGAACCCATTTCCGCTTTCAACGTTTCATCTGAAAGTTTCATCCTTTTTCCATGAAAGATGATTTCTCCCTGATAATTGGTATTCAATCCAAGAATGGACTTCATCAATGTTGTTTTCCCTGCGCCGTTCTTTCCAATCAAACCAAGAATATGCCCCTGCTTAATTTGAAAAGATACGTCTTTCAATACAGGATATTTCTTATATCCATTTCGAAGATGCCGGACATCCAGAATAATATTTTCATTCATACAGTGTTTCCTCCTATTTCTGTTTGAAATAAACCAGCACGGCAATGACAGCCAGTACAATCAAGATTAAAATTGCAAGAATTAGTTTCGGCATTCGTTTCCCTCCTGTTATACATATACTTTAACATACAAAAAAGCAGCTACCGCAACTGTCCTCAAAACAACGGGTAACTGCCCTCGAATTTATTCTTATAAAATGGACAATCCACACAATAAGACCATCTACCAGTTTAAATAAGATAATCAAATATAAACGTATCTCACCGACAAAGTTATAGACTATCTTGACCTCCTAGAATTGTTCCGTTGCGGCGCTGGGTTTGTCTGTTCTGCTGTTTAACCGGAACAAACTATAAGAACATCGTCATATAAACCGGCAGGCAAAAGATATCCTTATCCTTTGCATAATCTTTCGTATAAATCAAATACCTCTGCGATATTCTGCCGGAAAATTTCTCTGTAAATACATCCAGTGATTTATGCGTTTTATATCCCGATGATTTTACCTCAACGGGACAAATTTTATTTTTTCTTGTAATTAGAAAATCCACCTCATAATTGTGCTTTGAGACTTCATTCATCATCGTGAAATAGTACAATTCATTTCCATTTGCCGCAAGAATCTGAGCGACAACATTTTCATACAGATATCCAAGGTTTGTACCGAGCTTATCACTCAAAAGCTTCTCATAAATAATATTCTCTGTAAAATCTCTGTCTTTAAACATGAGTGTCGTAAACAATCCCGTATCGCTTACAAACAGCTTGAACCTGCTTAAATCTTTGCTGTTCGATATTCCAACATCCGGATTATTCGCATGATAAGCAACAAGCACTGTCCTCGAATCCTTAAGCTCCGCAATGAATTCCAGAAGCCTGTCAGCGCTCACGCTTCCAAGTACAGAAGAAGCCTGGTATCTTGCGGCATTCTTGTTCAATTGTGCAGGAATCGCATCAAACAGCATGGAGATACGCCCGGTTGGATCTATTTTCATAAAATCATCTTCATACAAATTTAAAATATCCCGCTTCACCTGATCTACATGTCTAAAATTATTGCTTCTGATGTATTCATCTACCGCCTGTGGCATTCCCCCCACCAGCATATACAACCGAAAGTCCCTCATCTGCCTTCTATTCATCTGATCCCCTAAACCCACTGATGCATCATAACACTTTTTCAAAAGCGGAATTGTCGTCGCATCCCCTAATGCCCAGAGAAACTCTTCATAGTCCATCGGATACATAGTAAGTCTCCGTTCCTCGCTTGGAATCAGAATATCTTTCACGTTTTTCTTTATCGAAATCAGAGAACCTGTTTCAATATAATCATATCTGCCGTCTTTCACCAACGCCTTAATCGCCTGCCGGGCTTTCGGACATAGCTGCACCTCATCAAACACAATCAAAGATTTCCTCTCATACAAATCTACCCTATATCTCAATTGAAGCTGCAGAAACAGATAATTTAGATTAGATACATCCTCAAAAAGTTCTCTGACCTCTTTTGATGTCTCTGCAAAATCAATCAGGATATAACTCTCATACTCCTTTCTGGCAAATGCTTCTGCTACTGTAGATTTTCCGACTCGTCTGGCCCCTTCTATTAAAAGCGCGGTTCGTCCCTCCGAATTTTTTTTCCATTTAAGCATTTTATCGTATATTTTCCGTTTAAACATAACCCCTCCAAAATTCCGCGTTTTTTATTTCTAGAAATACTGTGATTTCCGCATTTTCTTTCTTTATATTATACCATGTTTCCGCGTTTTTTAAACATAGAAGCTAAAAATTTTCACCTGTTCAAGACTTTCAGAAAAATAGCCCTCCGGAATGGAAGGCTTATTTTGTATCAAAATTTATTCCTTTAGACAAATCACTTTCTGTATTTGCCGGAACCGTTTCTTCCGCATCCTGATTACTTCCCTCCGTCTGCAAAGAAGATTCGCTTTCCTACGGAGCAGAAGTACGCTCTGCCTGCTGTTCTGTATTGCTGCAGGCAGATAAAGAAAAAACCAATACAAGCGATAAAATAAAAGGTAATAATTTCTTCACTATATTTCCCCTTATTCCTGCGGTTTCAAAGACCCGTAAAAATATAAGGCCGTTGCACCGCCATCAATCAGGAAATCTGCCCCCGTAATAAATGCCCCTTTGTCACTCATTAACAATTCCGCCACATTTGCCACTTCGTCCGCAGTACCCGGACGGCCTGCCGGACATTTTGCAAACATATTTTTATAGAAGTCCCCGCATGGCCCTTTAAACTCGTCGATTGC
The DNA here is from genome assembly GCA_949742505.1 of uncultured Lachnospiraceae bacterium. GTDB lineage: Bacteria > Bacillota > Clostridia > Lachnospirales > Lachnospiraceae > Claveliimonas. The sequence continues at coordinate 2,630 of CATJPU010000179.1, forward strand.
CAGCGGTGTCACAATGATGCCGGGAGAAATGGAATTGAGCCTTGCGCCTTTTTCACCCCATTTTACCGATTCTGCCATCACGCGCTTTTCATTGCAACGCTTCGCCATCTGGTAAGCATGAAGCGTATCGCGGATATTTCCCGGCTGTAATATTTCCAGAGAAAGCAGTTCTTCCGTCGGCGTACATACAAGTTGTTCATCTGCTTTCGGTGATAACTGTTCCATACGGTGTCCCGACTGACTGGAAATTGTCACGCCCACACCGCCGGGAACAATCACCTTTCCCACTTCCTCCAACAGTACCGCCGTACCATAAAGATCAACTTTCAGTATCGTCTCAACCGGAGCCTGACTCGGCGAAACACCGGCAGCATTAACCAGCATAGTGATCCTGCCAGCCTTCTTTGCCTCTGCAATCAAATTCAGGATGGATTCTCTGGAAGATAAATCCATCTCCATCGGCAGCACATCAAACCCGGCTTCGTTCATGACCTTAGCGATTGCCTGCGCATTTTCCGGCTTCTTGTCCCCAAGGATAATTTTCTTCAGTTAATTCAATACCAACACAAACAAATCTGCTGGCTTTTAAATTTTATCTGCAGATACATCCCTCTCAAACAGTAGGCGTTCGATGATTCCCATTCGCCAAAGTACCAAAAATTTAAAGTGGATCAACTCCCTGTCATCAAAACTTTTATTAAACAGGACTGGCAGTTTCTCGCAAAAAAGGCACTATTCCGTTTCAATTTCTGGAATACCGCCTTGTATAATGTATTTAGGTTGTTCGAGGGACACCTATAAACCCTTAGCGCTCCGTCCCTCTTTTCTTTTCCATTGGTTTCAGGGCTTGGCAGATCCTTCCCGTTTCCCGGTCATACTGGGAAACATTGTCAGACAGGATTTCTTCATTATTTTCTGCCGTCTGGTTTGCATTACGCGCCATTCCCTTACGCTCTCTCTCACTTACGCCCCATTTTTCGATAAAATTAAACATTCATGGACTGATGAAGGGAGGATATAATATCCTTCCGGAAGAAATTCGCTTACTTTTTCCATAACCCATGGGCACAGCACAGCCGAAGCTCCCTGAATATTTTCTTTCGTTGTTAATAGATAAAAGAGCTCCCCCTGAGCCAGCGGAGTATCTCCAGAAGCATTCAATAAGTTTTCCGGTACCGGCCCGTTTGCAAATAGTTCGCGATATTTTGAACTTGCTGTCTGCATAACGTAATCCCTTGATTCCTGCATATTTTTTAATGCTGTGTCAAACAGCGTTTCCCTGCTGATTCCCCATGCCTTTAGAACACTGTCTGTCACTTCCATTCTTCCATTTCCTTCCGGGCTTGGAATATCAACCCGGCAGACCATAGATAAATCTTCTATTTCCCTATGGGGCATATGCAGCAGCCTTTGGCGGTTTCTGCCTGTATTTATAAGCGATATCCTCAAATAAGGCTTCATGCACTGGAAATCTTCCATATGGTTTTTCTTAATCAGTTTTTCAATTTCATAAGTTTTTTGAACCTGCTCTGCAATCTCACCCATAATTTCACCAATGGGTTTCCCCCTTTTACATGTCTTATATATTATTATTCCCTCTACTCCGTATACATTTTTTCCTATGCTCTGTGTATCATGTACCAATATTTCCATTATTTTCAACACAATACACGCTATATACTACTAAAACCCTTAGTCCAGTTTACGTCTGCCAGCACAATCGCCGGACGGTTATAGAGCGCCCGGCCGATGGACACCCTCTGCTGCTGGCCGCCGGAGAGCTGCCCCGGCAGATTATTTCTCCGGTCGGTCAGCCCCATCTGTTCCACAATCATATCCAGCCTCTTCTGGTCCAATTCTCTTCCGTCCAGAAGGTGGGGCAGCACAATATTCTTGTCTACATTTAACACCGGAAGCAGATTATAAAACTGATAAATGAGTCCAATCTGCCGTCTTCGGAAAACGGCAAGCTTATTCTCCCGTCTCCACGCTGAAGGATACGCTGTCTACTCTGCCATAACTGTATCCTCAAAGTCTGAAAGATTGGACGATACGGCCTTACGGTAATCGCTAAAAGCAGGCGGCCCTCTCAAATGCCTCTGCCATCCCCATCTCTTCCGGCCCGTCTATCAAACAGTCCGCAACCTCTTTTACTTTCTCTTCCGCCGTCACCGGCACAAAAGCATAATCGCTCCATCTCAGCAATTCCATATCATTCTGTCCGTTGCCTGCCGCAAATATGAACTCTGCATCCAGTTCCCGGTATTGCATCAGCGCTTTTGCCGCAAAATGCTTGCCGCATCCTTCCCGGACCAACTCTGCAAAGTGCCTTCCGGAAAATTCAAAGCTGCATTCATCCGTAAAATATTCTCTGCACTTTTTCAAGTCCTCCGAATGATCTGCTATGAATGTAATTTTTAAAATATCCTCTCTGATTTCCGGTATCTCAGGATACAGGATTCCTCTTTCTTCGGGAACTCCCCGGTTTTCCGCCATCCAGTTTGTTCTGATGCGGTATATGGCCTTCTCCGTAAAAAATACCATACAGACCCCTGGATGTTTCTGATAAATACACCGTACACGCTCCATAATTTTCTTATCCATCGGCCTTTTCCAGAGTATCTTCTCTCTCTGAAAATCATAGATGACCGCTCCATTATACAGAATTGCAGGCGCCAGCGACCCCAGTCTGTGTGCAATATGCTTCGTTCCATATACAGACCTTCCCGTACAAAGTACCAGCTTCCCTCCCGCCTCCTGGTAATTCTTCGCCGCCCGGATTACCTCTTCTCCCAGAAGAAACTCTGCCCCAAGCAGCGTTCCGTCAATATCCGCAAAAAATATCGTTTTATTGTTCATATGATTGTCCTTTCCTATTGGTTCAACTGTTAAAACAGGAAACAGCCGATGAAATCAGAAGAAGAGAACCAAAAAGACACTTACCGTCCATTTGGTTCTCTTAACATGTAACAGCTCAGCCTGCGGCCTCACTGTTACCTTAACATTTCCTCATGCGCTATCAAATACTGCTGCCCGCGCATCACCGGTTATACTCTATTTACCCCAGACAGCTCTTTAATATATGATAGAGCTTCCCGCCGTCTTCCGCCATAACAAGTTCTTCTATCATTTTCTCATTCTTAACAATGAGATTAATCAGCTCCTGCAATACATCTAACTGTGCATGCTGTTCCTTAATGGCCAGCATAACAACAAGATGAACCGGGATCTTCTCGTCGGCAGAACTTCCCATCGTACCAAATTCCACCGGCTCTTTCAATGCAGCCACGCAGATTCTTGTCTCCTCCACATAGCAGGCGTCTGTGTGGGGAATCGCCACCTTATAATGCTTCAGAGGCAGTCCCGTAGGATAATTCTTCTCACGCAGGATTACATGTTCCCTGTAATCTCCTTTTACGATTCCCTGTTCGTACAGCCTGTCAGAGAGAATCCCCAGCACCTCTTCATCTGTCCTTCCCTGAATCCCTGCAAAACAGGTCTCTTCCCTAATTGAATCTATCAACGACATATCATCTCTCCCTTGTTTTCATGAAAGCTTTCTATCACAGAAAGAGGATGCTCTGACCTGAATATGGTTCTCCCCATTACGATTCCGGTCGCTCCGGCTTCTTTCACTTTATTATATTCATCCGGGCCGATTCCCCCGTCCGCAACGATATCCATTCTGCCCCCGGAGACCTTTGCAATCTGCCGGATTTTATTCGGAATATGCTCCTGAAATGCCTCCAGCGCCCTGTCCGGCTCTGAACTCATAAGGAGGATATATTCCACCTGTTCCAGATACGGCAGCAGGGTCTGATAAGAGGTACAGGGATTCAGCGCAATTCCTGCTTTCATGCCAAGCTGATGAATTCGGTTTATCAGACGCAGGGGATATCCGGTCGCCTCTATATGAAAGGCCGCAGCCTCCACGCCCGCCGCCGCCAGTTCTTCCAGATAATCCTCTGGATTCGTCACCATAAGATGCGCGTCTATCTTAGCGGTGCAAATACTTGCCGCTGCGCGGACCGTCTTCATGCCAAATGTGATATTCGGCACAAAATTGCCGTCCTCAATATCCAGATGCAGGTACGGATATCCTTCCAGGCGGCGTATACTCTCTCCCAAATTCATCGGGTCTGCCGAAGCCAGCGACGGAAATATCTTCATATCTCACACCCCCGTTTCATCTACAAGGACGCGCGGAACTTCTTCACCACATCCATAAATTCCTTTACCCGCTTCACATCCGCCGCATTCTCAAATTTTCCTTCTTCTTTGAAAGTGGTTCCCACAACTGCGCCATCCGCAATACTGAGCTGCTCCTCCACATTATTGATGCGCACGCCCGTATTGGCAAATACAATCGTTTCCGGAACCTCGCTCTTAACCTCCTGCAGAATTTGAGAATCCGTAGCAGCTCCCGCCGTCAGTCCCGATACGCAGAGAGCGTCCGGCCTGCAGTTGAATACGGTGCTCTTTGCAATCTGCTGAATATCCTCCCGCTGTATGTATTTCGCCGCTTCAGGGACAATATTAAACAGAAGCTTCACATCCTCCGCTCCAATTGCGCATTGATGCCTGACCACCTCTCCGCAATTCGTATTCCACAGCCCGAAGTCACTGGCGTAAACCCCTGTAAAAATCTCCCTGACAAATTTTGCTCCCGTTGCCATCGCCAAATCAATCGACTTCTGTGGATCCCACAATACATTGACACCAAAAGGTATCTTCAGATCACATTTGATTTCACCGATAATTCTTGCCATCGCCGCAACCGTCTCAACATGCACGTCTGTCAGATAGGGAAGGCTGAACTCATTTGAGAACATAATAGCATCCACGCCGCCTTCCTGCAAGGCAAGCATCTCCTTTTTCGCCCGACAAATGACTGCGTCCATCCCTCCTTCCTTATCAAATCCCGGATCTCCCGGCAAAGCCATAAAATGGCACATCGCAATAATCGGTTTCTCAGTTCCCAATACTTCCTTTGTCCATTTGCTGCTCATAATTTTTCTCCTCCTAAACAAAATTTTTTAAACGCCTCTGCGCAAGTCGATATGTTTTCCAAACTTACATGCCGACGCCAGCATTAATTTCGCGCAATCCTCAACGTCCTCCCGGCATGCAACTTCCGACGGGGAATGAGTATACCGGAGAGGAATGGACAGGTGCGCCATAGGAATCCCCTCCGTACCCGCATGCTGGGTAAACGCATCGTCCGTAATCACCCCGATTACCACTTCTTTCTGGCATGTAATCTGCTCTTCCTTCGCCGTCTCCTCCAGAAAAGCGTTCAGCTTCGGATTGGGAAGCAGTCCTCCCAGCGTGCCGCGGCCATGGAAATTCATATACATAATTGCCACTCCTCTTCCAAGGGCCATCTCATATCTGCCTTTCAGTTCCGGCGTATCGCAGGCCGGTGAAATATCAACACAGATTGCCGCGTCCGGCTGCAGTCTGTGAAAGGTAGGCGTTGCGGAACGGATATTAAATTCTTCCTGCACCGTAAATATCAGATGTACCGTAGCCGCATGCTCTCTCTTCGGCAGTTCTTCCGCCAGATAGAGCAGGGTATAGATTCCCACCCGATCGTCCAACGCTTTTGAAACGGCATACTTTCCCAACAGAGTAAAATTAGGGATATAGGTAACCGCGCTTCCGATATCAATTCCCAAATCCAGCACCTCTTCCTTCGAAGTACATCCCAAATCCACATACAGCTCCCCAATGGTTGTAACCGCGAATTTCTTATCCGCAGGCGTAAGATGGTGGGAAGTATTCCCTATCACCGCCCGGTAAGTCTTTGTTTCATCCAGCGTATGTACGTCGACCATCGCCGCAGGCAACACCTTCTCCGGAACGCCGCCTACCCGCTCCAGCCTTAAGAATCCATCCTCTTCTACCTTCTTCACAATCAGCCCCACTTCGTCCATATGCGCGAAATAGGCAATAGAGCCGGCTTCCTCGTCAGTTCCCCGATAAGTAGCCGTAATATTCCCGAGACGGTCAACGTGTACCTCATCGCAGAGCCCTTCCAGCCGCTTTAACACATAGGCAATCAGTTTATCCTCATGCCCGCAAATCGCCGGTATCTCTGTCAGCTCCTTCATATCCTTTTCAAAATTCATAATGCCCTCCCTTTTTTTGTTTCTTTTTATCTTTTTCTATATTTATCCAATATGCATCCTGCCCCCGTCGGCTATCAGAACCTCGCCGCAGAGATAGTTCGCCATGGAGCTGGATAAAAACAATGCAATATTCGCAATGTCTTCCGGTTCCCCCACCTTCCCTAACGGCATAACCTCTTTATAATGTTCTCTTACCGCCTGCTCTGAGCCGAATCTTGTGGCCAGCATTTTACTCATTATCACCGCGGGAGCAATGCCGTTCACCCGTATTCCTTCCTTCGCATATTCCCTTGCAAGAAACATAGTCAGGGCGTAAGAACCTGCCTTTGTAGCCACATACTGGGGAATCCCGGTTCCTCCGCTGAATACGGACGCCGACGTCAGAATCACAATATTGCCGCCTGTTTCTTTTAAGTAAGGCTTTGCCGCCTCTGAACAGTACCAGGTTCCTTTGGTATTTACCTCGTAGCTTTTGTCCCAGTCCGCAACAATCCCTGCATTATTGACCAGAATATCCATTCTGCCACAGGTATCCGCTATCTTCTGAAACACTTCCTGAACTTTTGCTTCATCCGAAATATCGCACCGGTAATACAGGGGCCGCATTCCCTGACTTTCCATCTGTTTCAGGAAATCAAACATTTCTTCCTCCCTGTACACGTCCAGAATTATTGTCTGGGCGCCTGCCTGTACATACTTTGCGGCAATGGCCGCCCCGATTCCCTGCGCAGCTCCCGTCACAACGGCAACCATGCCTTCCATATCTATCTTACAGCTCATAAATGTACTTCTCCTGTCTCCCTTACCTTGATGACGCATTTCAGGCACTCGCCCCGCCCGATTGTCCGGGCTATCGCCTGTTCCAGCTCATCAAGGCCAAAACGATGGGTAATATAAGATTTCGCGTCAATCAGTCCATTTGCAATCAGCCGCAGCGCTTCTCTGGTATTATTCTGGTTTGCCGAATAGGTCATAGACAAATCCAACTCCTTAAAGAACGCCTCGCTGGCATAAAACTTCAAGTATTCTTCCGGCGCAGGCGTCGCGAAAAGAAGGAGTCTGCCGCCTTTTCCGGTAAGCTTCAGCCCTGTTTCCATGGCCTTTACATCCTTAGCCATTACAAATACCTTGTCAAACTGATTCCATCCAAATTCTTTCTCCAAATCTCGGAGTTCCCTGTCAATGTCCGCGTCTGCCGCTCTGGAAAACAGCGCGCCCCTGCTCTTTGCCATCTCCTGTCTCCAGGGTATCATCTCATAGGCCGCAATGTCCCTGACTCCGTACGCCCTGAGAGATTCAATCAGCATCAGCCCTAGGGTTCCTGTTCCCACAACCGCAATCCGGTCGGCAGATTTCACATCCGCCCGTTCCATTCCATGGAGCGCGCAGGCCAGCGGCTCGATGAGAGACGCCTCTTCAAAACTGACATGGTCCGGTATCTTCAGCGTATCCTTCTTCACATGTTCTGCGCCTGCTACAAAATATTCCGCAAAACCGCCCGGCTTGTAATGGGTCTGTCTGAACTGCCTGCATAAGGTATATTTCCCCTTCCGGCATTCCTCACAGCTCATACATGCAATGTGGTGGTGTACAAATACCCGGTCGCCGGCTGCGAACCCTTCTACGCCTTCACCTGCTTCCTCAATCACTCCCACCGCTTCATGGCCAAGAATCACCGGCGCCTTCGGCTTGTTGTACCACTCCATCGTATCCGCTACGCATACCCCGCAGGTATCCGTCCGAACCAGAATCTCTCCCGGTCCCGGAACGGGTTTGTCAACTTCCTCCACCCTCACATCCTGATTCGTGTAATAGACCGCCGCTTTCATCTTTTCCATCATACCATCTCCCTTTTTTATTATTCCGTCAGTGCGGCCGCACTGACGGAATTTATCGCTTTACTATCTAAAATACCCCTGCAATCTTAGATAAAATCCATGTCAGCCAGTTTCCTGCCGACAATGCGGTGATATCTACCGCTCCTTCCGGAATCGCGTACCCGGCCGTCACTGCCATAGTAGTCATGGATGAGCCGAAACCGGTACAAATCAGCATAACCACGCTCATAATCACGATACCGCAGATGAGAGAGCGGAACAGGTTCCCCTTGCTAAGACAAGGCACAAGGGCTACAAAATATGCCAGCGACGCCAAATCCCCAAATGGGAGCACCCGGTTAACCGGCAGAATAACCGCCAGCACCAGTGTAATAGGAATCAGGATAATTCCTGCCGCAACCGTTGTAGGATGCCCAATCAAAATAGCGGAATCCAGTCCGACATAAAATTCTCTGTCGCCGAAATGGGCTTTCATAAATTTCCTTGCAACATCCGATACGACCGACAGCGATTCCATAAACAGCGCGATAAATTTCGGAATAATCATCATAACGGTTCCAATGGAAATCGCGGAGCTAAGCAGCAGCGGTATATCAGTCCAGTACCCGGACAGAAGTCCCAGCACAAGTCCAAGGACCGTTCCAAGAATCAGAGGACTGCCGAAAATTCCCCATTTTTCCTGAATATGTTTCTCATCCCAGTTAATATCCTTCACTACCGGAATCCGGTCAAGCACCCAGTTTACTCCAGCAATAATCGGAATACTTGTAACCGCCCATCCATGAGGAATGGATACGCCGGGCACCTGATAAAATTCCTGTACTCTTGCCGCGGTACGATCCGCCATCACCAGACAGAAAGCCGCATGGATTGCTCCTGCAATCAGTCCGATAATCAGATTTCCTGAAATAATGTAAACAACCGATGCGGTAAACGCATGATTCCAGAAATTCCAGATATCTACGTTCAAAGTCTTCGTTGTCTTCGTGGCAAGCATCAGAATATTCACGCCCAGAGATACGACAATCACCAGCGCCCCGCAGGTAGTACTGTAGGCAATCGCGGAGCCTACCGCCCATCCCACGTCCAAAATATCGTTTTTCAACCCCCACTGCTCTACCATAATTTCAACCATTGGATTTACGGTAGAAATCATCAGCCCAATCACCAGATTCAGTCCGATATATGCCGCGCCGAATGTGAGACCTGCCATCACAGATTTCTTCAGTCCGGCCCCGAATACCATACACAGAATAAAGATAAAAATCGGAATCAATACCGACGCGCCTAAGCTTGTCAGTGCATTTGAAATAGTTGTAATCGCTTGTATCATATGTGTTCTCTCCTTCCTGTACCAGTGCAACAGCTATCACGTTTCTTTCTGTTACACTTGTCTGTTCCTCCATCCGCCTAGTTATACTATCCCTCTGATATCTCCTTCATCTTCACAGCCATTGCTTCCAGCACTTCCTCTTCTCCCACTCCAATTAACAGCGGCACTCCGCTGAATACCGGAATTTCCGTACCAAACGCAACCTGAGTCGTACTCAGAATCATATCGCATCCTGTCAGCCGGTTCACCAGATCCTGCACGCTGCAGGTTTCAATCGCAACCGGAATACGCCGCTTTTCCATATACTCCTTCACCATTGCCGCAACATGGGTAGAGGTTGCAATTCCCGAGCCGCAGCATACCATTAATTTTACTGTTTTTCCCATAAGCTTCTCCTTCCTTTTACTTTGTTTTACTTGCACACTTCTATTTTGATAAAATGCGAATAACTTCGCTCTTATCTGCCGCTGAAAGTATTTGTTCCACATTCTCTTTTTTGCCAAGCTTCAATACAAGCTCCTTAATTCTGGCAGCGTCTTTGGGCGGTTTTTCTTGCGGGACCAGAAATACCAGTATCAGCCTGACCATTCTTACTCTGTCTGGATAAGTCTTCTCTCTGGCCCAGTCCACTGAAGCTTTCAAACGGACAAGAAAAACAATTGTTTCATCAATTTCTCCGGTAACTCTGTGAACCAGCGCGGTCCCATTTCCAATCCCGGTAAAGGCTTCCGTCTCTCTCTCCCACAACAGGTTTTTCAGATGTTTTCTGCTTCTCTGTATTTGCGGATGCTTTCTCACAATCAGGCCGCTTAAAAGCTCCATCAGCTCTTCCTTCGTCTCGCACTGAATATCCATATAAATATCGTCTTCTCCAAGCGCCCCGGGACACTCTGTCTTCCCGCCCGGATTTTTCAGCAGCCTGACAATCTCTTTCTTATCTCCTCCGGCGAGCATGCCATTCAGCAATTCCTCATCCAGCGCCATCCGGTAATATTCTGCCAGGAGCTTTACCATTTTCTCCCTGTCTGTTTCAAAGATATATCCTGTAACTTTATCCCTGAACGAATCAATAAAAAGAGCCGTCCCTTTCCTTTCTTCACTTTTCCATATGGAAATTCCAAATCTTTTCTGCAAATCCTCTTCTAAGTAGAGTTTCCCTATCCCGGAAGGCTTCCGGTTCCGAAAAATAAATTCCTCGGTCTGCGCCGCCAGAACTTGCGGATACCCTGCCGTCTTCTTCTGCTCTGCCAGATAGATTCCGTTCCGGATTGCCGCAATATCGCCGTCCATCAGAAAGGAGGATACCAGCAGATATGGAACGCCTGCCACATCCAGAGGAACCGTCGAAATCACAAAATCAATCCCTGTCATATCAATTTCCCGCAGCCTTCTCGAAGATATCACATCGTGAATCCTGATATTTGGAAATTCCTGCGCAAGCCTTGCCCCCAGAAGCTGAGACGTCCCAAATCCACTGTGGCAGACCACCAGCACCGTAACCGGGGACGTCTGTCTTACGAGCATTGTCTGATAATAAATCGCAAGATTAGCGCTTTCATCTACGCTAATCGGCGGCAGATGAAAGTCTTCCGAGATGAACCGGCAGGCAATCTGACAGACCCCAATCATCTGCGGATAGTTCTCTAACATCTCCTCCAGAAATGGATTCGCTATCTTAATACGATATTCCAGCCGGTTTAACAGCGGCTTAATATGCATCAGCAACCCCGCCATCAGCGACGCCTCTCTGGGAAAACGAATATTCAGTATTCTGGAAACATACTCTGTCAGCGTCTCGGCTACCAGACCGCTTCGTTCACTCTTCATCTTCTCATTCCAGGCTGTCCGTCCATGGGTTGTAAGGGAACAAATATACTGATAGATATACTCTGTCTCCTCCTCTCCGATATCAATGCCGTACCGCTCCCATATTCTGCGTGCAATCTTCTCTGCGCCGGCATATCGTTCCGGTTCGGTTCGGCCGGGATATCCTGTTTCTGACTTCTCCACACGTTTTCCGGAGCGTACTCTCTGAATACAAATTAAAATATGCGTCAGAAGATTCTTATAATAGACGTCGCTCATCTCAAGCTTTTCCGATAATTGAATTTCTTCCAGCAATTCCGTAACAAACATAATGTCCTCCGGATGAAAGATGTCCAGCAAATTCTGTAACGTGGCCTCATCCAGACGAACTAGTTCGCTGTATGTACATATGGCCGGAGTGTTTGGACGCGATACTTCCCTGTGAAGCAGCGAGGTAATTGCCTCCCGGATATTCTCCTCTTTTCCGGATACTCTTGTTCCGCGATTGTTTTTTTCCAATTTTATTCCAAATGGACGAAGCCATTCTTCCACCGCTTTCAAATCATTCACGATGCTTGTCTTTCCCACATAAAACTTATCGGCAAGCCTTTGAATCGATGTATACTGCTCCGATGCCAGTAAAAGCCCCTTGGTAATCTCAGCCTTTCTTTCCCCGGAACTAACCAAAGCGCCTCTCATTTCTCCGCGAAGCTGATTGCGAAAATCCATATTTTCTTTTATATTACCGGATATACAAATTCCTTTTCCTGTTTTTCCAATAATTTTCCCCTCAAACTTCCCAAGATACGCGCCAAGCAGCTTCATATCCCCTTTTAAAGTCTTTGTTGAAACATTCAGTTTTTCTGCAAAATAGCGAATAGGAACAAAATCTGTCTCTTTTATCAGCAGTTCTAGAAATTTCCTCTGTCTATTATTTAAGTTTTCCATATGCATTTCCCTCAAGGCCTTAAAGTATTGTGCATTCTGTTTACAAATCAAGAATAGCATTCCGCGATATTGTTTAAAATACCAAATAAGTTCCCTAATGATAGGGCAAAAAAGATACTTGCCACCGGATTCAATCTGCTGTTTCCAAACCCCTCGTGAACAATAATAGCAAATAATTGGTTTTTTACAATTTTATATTGCTTATTTCCAATTTATTTGTTATATTGTAACAAACAAGTTGTTAATAAGCAACAAAAAAGTGAAATTATTTACAAAAAGGAGGAAGTAAAACCATGAAACGTATTTTATTTGTATGCGGAACCGGAGGCATCACTTCTGCTATCGCCGAAAAGAAAGTCGCCGACACCTGCAAAGACGCAGGCATTCCGGTAACCACCGTCAGATGCATTCCCACCAGCGTCTCTTCGAATCTGGACAATATTGATCTGATTGTGACCACCACGTTTCTAAGCGGCAATTATCCGGTGGAAGTAGTCAACGCCCTTAGTCTCATCACCGGAATTGGCGCTGACGCCGTTCTGGATACCATCATTCACAAACTGAAGACAAATACCCCTCGGCAAACCAACGGGAAATAAAGGAGGAATACACGATGTTTATGCAGATTATTCATTTTATCATGGACGCCGGGTCGTCTGTTTTCATGCCGATCATTATCTTTGTACTGGGTCTTGTCTTTGGTTTAAAACCCTCAAAGTCCTTTGGCGCCGGTATTACGGTGGGGATTGGATTTGTCGGCATCAATCTGGTCATCGAACTTCTGGCGAACAATCTGATGGTCGTTATCGACCAGTTGGTTGAACTGTACAATTTTAAGCTGACCGCCGTTGATGTGGGCTGGCCCATTGCCGCCAGCATCGCATGGTCCGGCGGGGCGGTCGTCCCGGTAATTCTGGCGGCGGTATTTGTAATGAATATCCTGCTCGTCGTCACAGGATTTACCAAAACTCTGGACATTGATATCTGGAATTACTGGCAGCCTCTGTTCATCGGAGGCGCCCTATACTTATTAAGCGGCAATTTTATTCTCTCTGTCATTGCAGCCTGTCTGTCCATGGCAATTATTTTTAAAGTTGCAGACTTCTCACAGCCCTATGTTGAGGAATTTTTCGGGATTCCCGGAGTCTCTATTCCCCATATTGAATCCACCGGCTGGGCGCTGCTTTGCATTCCGCTGAACAAACTGATTGACCGGATACCGATCATCGGCAAAATCGACCTAACACCGGAAAAAATCCAGAAAAAGCTGGGAATCTTAGGCGAACCCTATATCCTGGGCCTGTTTATCGGCGCCATCCTCGCCCTGATCGCCCGGGTAGACGCCACAACCGTAATGAATACGGCAATCGTTACTGCCGCAGCCATGTTTATCCTTCCGAAAATGATTGGTATCCTCATGGAAGGACTGATGCCGGTCACCTCCGCTGCCTCTGAATTTATGCAGAAGAAGTTCCATGGCTGCGAAGTCTACATAGGACTGGATGCGGCCGTCGTGGTAGGTCATCCATCTATTATTGCCACAGCCCTGCTTTTAATACCTACAACGCTGATTCTGGCTGTTATTCTTCCCGGGAATGTGACACTGCCGCTGGCAGAATTAAGCGGCCTGACCTTTTTCACCGTATGGGCCGTAGTCCCCTCAAAAGGAAATGTGTTCCGGGGCTGGCTCATCGGCACTTTCATTATGACGGCCGTCCTGCTGATTTCCTCTGACTACGCGCCGGTTATGACATCACTGGGAAACAGCGTAGGATACCAGTTCCCGGAAGGCGCAGGGCAGGTTACCTGCCTCTCCATCGGCTCCCAGTGGGTATCTTGGATTATTTACAAATTATTTTCATTATTCATCTAATATAATTTTCATCCGCACAGGCGGAACAATTTTAAAAGCAAAGGGGAAACTATTATGGACAACAAAGAACTTTTTATAAAACCTGCCGACACTGACGCAGAATTTCATAACAGCGCGCTGCTGCTGAGCCGGAACGAACCCTGGCTCAGCCTTGGCCGATCTTTCGATTACACCATGGGCAAAATCCGCAATGATAACGATGACTTATATGTCGTATATCAGGGAGATGAACTGGCAGGCTGTATTCTGATTGAACTTCATGGAACGCTGAAGGGATTTATCCGGTCATTCTGTATTGACCCGAAATTCCAGGGTATGAAAATCGGAAGCAGAGTCCTTGCTTACATAGAGAAGATTATCTTTGAAGATTATCCCAATGTTTTTGTGTTTGCAGCCTCCTTTAACGAAGGAGCCGTTCGCTTTTATGAGCGTAACGGGTATGAAAGAATTGGGATTTTTAAAAATTATGTGGAGGAAGGCAGCGACGAAATACTGTTCCGCAAGACGATTGGCGCATCTAACAGTTTTCACAAGCAGCATCCGAAGGTTGCTGTATAAAGGATTCTGAAACATACCTTTCCATCACGCACAGATACGCTTAAAGCAGATTCCCTTCCGTTATTACCACGAATTTTTTCCGCAAAAAAGGCGCATGATTTTACCATTTCATGCGCCTGATTATTGTTCACAACCCGTTTTTTTGGTATACTGTAAAAAGAGCCCTATACCAGAATAAAAGAAAGTCAGGAATTTTCTATGAACTCCAGTAACAAAATGATCCTTCGCCGGGAACAGATTATGAATATCATACGCAGGTCTCCGATTACCACCGTTAATCAGCTTGCGCATGAGCTTTGCGTTTCAAAAGAGACAATCCGTAAAGACATCCAGTATCTGGCTGAGCGCGATCTGATTCTCCGCATCCATGGCGGCGTTTCCCCTAAGGAAATCAGCGTAATGGAACCTACTTACAGCAGTCGTTCCACGCATAATCTGGAGACAAAGCAGCGCATTGCGGCGGCGGCATTTGAGACAATCTGTCCGGGAGAATCCATTTTGTTAGAAAGCGGAACTACGGTTCAGGAACTGGCCAGGCTTCTGGTGCAGGATACCGCCCTCTTAAATTCTCTTTGCGTCATTACGCTGTCTTTTCATATCATGGAGATTTTCAAGGACAGTACGATTGATAAACTTTATTTTCTTGGAGGACGCGTCCGTAAAAATGATATGATTACCTACGGGCATTATGCTTTATCCATGCTGCAGGACTTTCATATTGATAAGGCTTTTATAGGCGCTGCGGCAATTGATAATAGCTTAACGATTACCGACTATTTTGACGAAGAAGTCCATCTGCGGCGGCAGATTATCTCTGCTTCCGATGAAACCGTTCTCTTAATCGACAGCTCTAAGATGAACAAAACCGCTTTTTTCACGATTTGCAGTCTGGACGAAATCCGGCAGGTAATCACAGACGCGGCCTGCCCCCGGGAAATGACAGAGTTATTCGCTCAGAGAAATATTTCATATACACTGGCATAGATTTACTTGTATGCAAGGTCCGAACAACCTGTTTTTCAGAATAGCCAAGACGAACCGCAAACAACCGGGAATTTATTATACGATTTCTGGCTGTTTGTTGTAATTTGTACTGCAATACCATATGACAAAGAGCAACGGTCAAAACAGTCTCGCAGAGATTCTCAATCCCATCCTTATACTCAGGGTTTTGCCGCAGCAAAGTATGCGCCACCCACTGCTCCGGAAATAATCCAAGAAATTCCGGCTCTGCCCGGATACAGCAGATAGTTTCCAGTTCTCTCCCGTCGCAGAGGGCACATTGATTCTTGCTCTGTTATCATACCCCGGCCAGTCTGGCAGCGGTATCACGCACCGTCTGGCCACGCTTGCCATCGCCGTACAGACAAGAGGAACATACATCCCCTCATCCGGGCGGTAATCTTCGCACAGATATTCCCTGAGCATCTGCCTTTCTTCTTCCTTAAGACCTTCACAGAACCACCCGGTAGCCGTCGCCTTCGCTGTTTCAATCAGCAGCGATGCTATTAATATTTTTCATAGCCGTATATTTATCCACATAATTCCCGACATTGTATCCATTTAATATATTAACCGCCTCTACCTCTGAAACATCGTATTTTTGCATTAATTCCAGAGTAAGCTGACGCATAGTTCCGGTTATTTCTCCAGATGCTTTTTTACAGGCTTCCGCCCGTTTCCTGTATTCCTTCACCACTTCCCATGTCAGCCAGTCGCCTTTATGCTTCATACTCTTTTGTTTCAGCCATTTAATATAATCCGAGTTCATCTTCCCACCTCATGGAACAAAAATGTGCTTTGCATACCTCTTTTGCCGCATTGAGATTAAGTATATCACATTTTTCTAATATCTAAAAGTCAGAAATCACTCCGATTGCCGGTGCTGGTCTGAACGCGTTTGCCGTCTTGTCCAGAATAACCTGTTCTTCTCTTCCCGTATCAAGCACTGTATTCTGTACCGCCTCTTTCTCCACCAGTACAGTAATAACTTCAAGCTCCTCCAACTCCTTAACTGTCAGCAACGCGTCCACCTGCCTTGCAAAGCAGGAATCCGTCTCTGCATCCGGCTGCTCCGCCTCTCCGGCGCTGGCCACAATATGATTATTGGAAATATAATTTCCTTTCCCCGACACCACATGTATCATGACAGGCTTCGCCCCCTCCGGCTGAATAAACTGCCGTTCTATGACTTCCGAAATATGATTGGCCATTACGCTGTTGTAGCTGCCGTTAATCTGCACAAGACCATACAAGTCATCTAAGCCATTATCATGCATTTGCATCGGAGGCCAGGGCTCATGGTCCCGCAGCAGATGATTCGACGCAATCAGATTCTCAGAGCAATTTCCTTCCAATATTATCATCCCCGGATAGAAAGAATGCAGTCTATTGCCCGTAATGGAAGAACGCGCCACGTGTTCAAAGTATACGCTGCCCGCCCCTCGGGGAAATACATTATTAGCGGCAACCAGCAAGCCTGCGAATTTTTGAGCGTAGATAGAATGTCCTCTATATCCGGCGCCTATCAGGTTATTCGTAATTTTGGATGCCTGTCCCCAGCCCCGAAGTTCAATACAATTTCCGCATTCGGCAATAAAATTATCATGGATACTCAGCGCATCCGCATGATACATCGTAATCCCATGCTCCAAATAAATCATTCCCATACCGGTAATCCGAAAAGAATCGTTGGCGCTGGCCGCATATATTCCCGTCTTCCCATTTACATAAGTATTTTCCGGATTACCGCTCCCCGTACCATAATTCACAAAATGCAAACCGTCAATACAAAAGCCCTCAAATTCAACCGAACTGATTCTTGGATTTCCGTCACGCTGAATATAAAATGCAGCTCCCGCACTTTCTTCATTATCATGCGCCGCAGGGATATCCACCAGTATCCGGCTTCCCCCCGGCCACACCTCATGCCAGTCCGCCCATTCGCTCTCTGGCGTGTTAAAACGAATGCTGGAAGAGGTAAATCCATGCCCGGAGCCCAGAATCTTCAGATAGCTGATATCAATCACTACCTGAGTAACAAGATGATAATCTCCGGAAGGAATATAGATAACCGCTCCCGGCTTCCCCCCTTCATTCCGGTCTATGTCCCTCTGCCTGCTTTTGATATCCGCAAGAATACTATTGATCACTTCCCCGATATCCTCATAAGGATTGCCGGCAGGCCACTTTGTCACATCGTAATAATTATTTACAACCATGATTCTTCCTCCTCATAAATTCAGCGTTCTATCATTATTAATTCCGGCATAAATTTGTCCTGCAGACACACTCTAGAAAAGCACTCTTCAAGTCCCCATGCCTCATATTCTTTGATTATCGCTTTGCCTCCATATGCACGAATCTTTATCTGGTTCTGCGCGTCTGTAGCAAATATATTATTTGAATGATTATTCTGATACCGGTCTGTAAATATCTCAAGACTGCTCTGATCCGATAAAATATGTACGTCCAGTTCCTTTTTCCCTTTCAGATACATCACACTTCTCGAAACTCCTCTGCTCCACCCGTCCGACTCATTCCTGTCTACGCTAAGCTCTGCTTTTTTTATATCAAACAGACATACTGTCTTCCTCCCTTCGCCGCAGCGCAAAGTAAGCTCCAGTCTATCCGCGTCTGTTCGTTCCAAATCAACTTTAAACTTCAGTTCAAAACATATGCCGTCCCCGGCTGTCAATTCTGTCTCTTCTTCCGTTACGCAAAAGCGCCTTTCCTCCTTCGGATCTTTTCGTATCGTCTGCAGTTCATTTATCGGAAGAAACTGCAAACTACCGTCCTCCGTCATACGTACCTCTCTCGGAATGTT
The DNA here is from genome assembly GCA_949742505.1 of uncultured Lachnospiraceae bacterium. GTDB lineage: Bacteria > Bacillota > Clostridia > Lachnospirales > Lachnospiraceae > Claveliimonas. The sequence continues at coordinate 20,943 of CATJPU010000179.1, forward strand.
AAAGAATCCGCACCAGCCCTCCCGATAGGTCGGTCCCCAGTCTTTCCACAGCGGCATCCACTCCCACTCGTTAGCCCATCCCACAATGATTCTTCTGCCATCCGGCGCTAAGAAAGATTGCGGCGCATAATAATCAAATCCCCAGTCAATCTCTCCGCTGATATGCGAATAGAATCTGCCTGTCTCATAATCAAAATCTCCAACCAGATACACTGAGGTATGCTCTCCTGAACCCATTGGAGAAAACATCAGCACATACTTATCGCCCATAGGATAGAAATCCGTACACTCCCACATATATCCCCACTCACCGCGACTCTCAGCCATCACGTTGAAGAAGCTCCAGTGAAGCATATCCTCCGACTTATAAAGCAGCGCCTGTCCTCTGCCATCGCAGCTTCCGCCGCACACCATATAATACATATCCTCATGCTTCCATACTTTCGGGTCCCGAAACTGGTCTCTTGCCACTCCTTCCGGAGCAGTCAGCACCGGATTCCCCTCATATTTTTCAAAATGTACGCCGTCTTCGCTATACGCAATGCACTGAGTCTGTTCATAGCCTTTCCCATTATGGGTTGTCCCTGTAAACATTAAAAATAATTTCTCGTCATGTTCAATGGCGCTTCCGGAAAAACATCCTCCCCGCATATGGTCATCATACTGCTCGCTGGGCGCCAGTGCAAGGGGCAGATACTCCCAATGGAGCATGTCTTCACTTACCGCATGACCCCAGTGCATATAATCCCAAAATCCATAATAAGGATTATGTTGGAAGAAAAAATGATATTTTCCCTTATAATAAATCAATCCGTTTGGGTCGTTCAGCCAGCCGGTCTCCGCCATAAAATGATAGCGCTGGCGCATCCTTCCCATTTTGACGATATCTTTCTTTTTTTCTATTTCCTTCTGAGCCTTTGCAATATTTTCCTGCATTAATTCTTTCGACATAAAGCTTCCCCTTTCCAGTAAACGGTAACCTTTTATCCCTTCACCGCTCCTGCCGTCATACCGCTTACTATATATTTCTGTGCAGCAAGAGAAATAATCATAACCGGGAAACTGAACACGAATGCTCCGGCACACATAGGACCTAAATCCAGATTGTACGCAGATAAAAATCCTGCCAGCCCCACAGTGAACGTCTTTGCCTTTGTACTAGTAAGGAGCAGCGCAACCAGGAAATCATTCCACGCAAGAAACAACGTGAATATGAATGCTGTCGCAAGTCCCGGAGTACAAATCGGCAGAATAACCTTCCGAAACGTCTGAAAACTGCTTGCGCCATCCACATATGCTGCTTCGTCCAGAGTCGTAGGGATTCCTTCATAGAAACTCAGCATCGTCCACATCACAAATGGCATATTAATCGCTGCATATACAATAATTAATGCGATTTTCGTGTCATACAATCCCAGATTACAGATTAATTCATAAATGGGAACCACAATACTGGAAGTGGGTATCATTTTCAAACACAGTACTAAAACCACAAGGAACACTGATAATTTCGCTCCCGACCTCTGAATCGCATAGGCTGCGAGAGAGCCCAAAATCAGAGCAATCACCGTACTGATAACTGCCGCCGATAAGCTGTTAACAAAATACTGCGCCGCATCCATCCGCGCGAACAGTCCCTGGAAATTTTCTATAGAAAAAACCTTCGGGAAAAATTTGGGAGGCACAGCGATTACCTCAGACCCCTTCTTAAAAGAGCAGCACACAACATAGATGTATGGAAACAGCCAGAATGCCGTAAGAATTACAGACAACGCGATTCCGATATTCTTTCCTACGCTTATTTTTTTCTTCATCTTCATCCTCCTTATCTTCCGGCTAGTTCATCTTTTTCTTTGGATTCCACAAACTCTGCATAAATACCAGCGTAAAGACAACCAGCGCCGCAATGAAGATAACTGCCATCGCGCTTGCATAGCCAACCTGATTGTATCTTGCCAGCGTCTTGTAAATAATGATGCTAATTGTTTCCGAGGAACTGTTCGGACCTCCTTCCGTCATAGCCCAAATGATATCAAAGGTCCGGGCCGCATCAATAATTCTGACGGACAGGGCCGTCAAAAGCACTGGTTTAATATTGGGAAGCTTAATCAGTATAATCTGCTGAAACATACTGGCTCCGTCTATTTTCGCCGCCTCCAGCATACTGGAATCTAATACCTGAAGACCGGCGAGAGTCATCAGCATCATAAACGGCGTTGTCAGCCAGATGTCGGCAATACAACATGCAATCAGCGACCATTTTGCATCTGCAAGCCACAGGATATCGCTGCTGTTTGCCAGGATTCCCACTCTTGTAAGCAGTTCATTGACAATACCAAAGCTGGAGCTCATCATTAATTTCCAGGTAAGACCGGCAACTAAGGGCGCAATCATCAGCGGAGCCATCATCAGAGATCGAATCACCTTGCTTCCTCTGTAATTCAGCTCAAAAAACAAGGCGAATAACAGTCCTATGATTGTTTCCATACCAACAGCGAGAAGAATATACACCACTGTATTTTTTAACTGCTTTAAAAAGCCTCCCGCTGTAAATGCCCGGATATAATTCTCCAGACCGATAAATGTTTTCTCTCCTGTTATCCCAATGTCATAAAAACTGTCAATTACCATGGTGATGATGGGGTAGATGAGAAAGGCGCCCATAAATATTGCGCCGGGCAGAAAGAATAACAATAAGGTTTTTCTTGAAATTAGTCTCATTTGCTTTTCCTCTTTAATTTTTAAGGTGAGGTATCTTTGGTTCTGCCTGAGCAGCGGATAACGCAAAAAGGGACCTTGGTATGCATAGCTGGGCAACGCTCTGGTGAACTAACTGCTAACTCCGGCTAGAATGCGCAGGAATGCCTGCGCATCCAAGTCTCCATAAGCAGTGAATTTCACCTCCGCTAAAGACGCCCTTTTATGCTATACATACCAAGGTCCCTTTTTGCGTTATCCGCCGCTCAGGCAGAATCAAAGATCCCGCCAAAGTTTTATTGGACTTCCTACACTAAATCTAATCTCTTTTTAGGTGAACTCCCCGCCGCCTAAAAGGCGCGGGAGTTCAGCCTGATATTTTTAATTACTTTAATTACTGTCCGATCGCTTCTATTTCAGATGCAGCAGATTCAAGAGTTGACTCAATGTCTGCTCCTCCAAGACAGGACTCAACAACGCCGGTTAATACTTCTTCAATCTGCGACCAGGTAGTTACCATCGGTCTTGCCTGAGACTGCTCCGCTCCTAACGTATCCAATACCGCTAATGTGTGCTCGTTGCCAGCTTCTTTTCCTGCTTCCTCATATACAGAGGTTCTACCGGCAATCTTCAATGTCAGATCCATATAATCTCCGTTATGGTCATACATATATTCTACATACTTCTTTGCCATTTCTTTATTTTCTGAATTTTTCATCACACATTCATACCATGGACCTGTGGTGGCGCCGATTCCTGCGCTTCCTCCAATCATTGGCGCGCATCCCACCTTGTCTGCTCCCAGCGCTTCCACTGCTGCCGGATACTGATGGCTCCAGTTAAGCTGCATAGCAACCTTTTCATTGGTAAATAATTCCTGAGACTCTGTCGCCGCTGTAGACAGGGAATCTGCCGGCGTATAATCTGCATCTGCATTCTCTACCATAAATTTCAGTGCGTCTGCATATGCCTGATCGGTAATATTCACCTTGCCGTCTTTGTCAAATACCAACCCCTCTGCTCCCGCCTGACAGGCAAAATCAAGGAATGAGCATACTGCATCGGAGCCGCTTCCAAATACAGTTGTTCCATACATATCGTCCGTTGCGAGTTCTTTTGCAAGCGCCTGATATTCTTCCCATGTCTTCGGCACCTGCTCCTCAGAAATCAAATCCTTTCTGTAAATAAGAATCTTCGCATTCACCCACATTGGATATCCGATCAAGTTGCCGTCTAACGTGCCGCTTTCCTCCAGGGTCGGAAGAAAATCGCTGGTATCCGCATCATTTACAGGTTCAAGTGCATCCTTAAATGCTGCAAGCCATACAACGTCCAGACATCCGACATCATGGGTAGCCTCTCCTGCCTTGATCTCTGTCGAAAGCTTATCATACATACCTGTATAGGCAACCGCATCTACAATCACCTTGCACCCCGTCTCCTCCTCAAAAGCCGCTGCCGTCTCATTTGCAAGGGCCTCTGCCGGAGAACCGCTCTCTACCAGCACCGTAATACTATTCTCTGATTTTGCATCTTCTTTTGCGTCGTCTCCGCCGCTCTTTTCTGTTCCGCCGCAGCCTGTTAACATCGCTCCAACCATTACCGCCGCAAGTAAGGTACTTAAGAATCTCTTTTTCATTATTGTCTCCTCCTTTTCACGTTATCCTGTTACTTTTATTAGTTCCCTGCTGCTTCCACAATTTTAGCTCCGTCATTTCCCAATCTGTCTTCCACCGGTGGTTGCTTTTCTCTCACAGACCAGTCTTACTAACGAAAGCTCTCATGGATTATCTGCTCCTTTTTACGTCTGTTGTTCGATATGGAACGCGTTCCATATTTGCCAAAAATAAAATCTGCTTTTGCCTTTACCCGTTATGGAACGCGTTCCATATTGTTGAAAATAAAATAGAGCAGCTTCTCTTTACATTTTCTATTATATCTTCTTTGTCATATATGTCAATATATTTCATCTATTCAAATTATTTTCATGGAAAACAAACAAAATTTTACTATATCTTTTGTGCATTTTTCACTAGATCGAGGCGACATACCGAAGGTATCCCTTGCTGTTTGGTTCGTGCCAGTGTCAGGCAAAAGTTCGACGGCGATATGGGCGCATCGGCTAGAACTTTTAACGACGCAATGGTGCGAACCAGACAGTTCAGAAGTTTGATTTCTGGCCGGATGGAATACTGATACAGCATTGCATATTGTCAGGTACGCGTCAGCAAACCGACGGCATAGCAATTGCGATATGAATCGACCCATCTTCCATCCGATATTTAGCATACATCGCACTATCAACATGTGATGTACTGATTTTCCATGCGGATGCAGGACATTGATTTATAAATTTACGGATACACGCTGCAATTTCCGTTGATATACCAAGAACAAGCGTGCTATTATACATATTCTTTTGCACTTGTATAGCTACAACTCAATTATACGTGTATGCCAATACATATGTAAAGCAAACGGGGCTGTACTACACAATTGTTGTATCCCCCTTTTTAAGCTGTGCTTCCAGCATTACTTGCTTATTTTTAAATTCTTTCCCGCCAATCAAATCACAGAGAATCTGTACAGATTCCTTCGCAAGTCTCTCAATCGGCTGCACAACAGCCGTCATTCTCGGCTCTGCCAGTTCCGTGATAAAAGTCCCGTCATAAGCGACAAATTTTACATCTCTCGGCACCTTCAAATGTCTGCGGATTGCTTCATTCATACATTCAATTGCCAGCCAGTCTACCGCAAATACACCGTCAAAATCAAATCCCTTCAAAAATACATCTCTGACAACTTTCCGATAATATTCCGCGTCAAATCGGTTCCATTCCAATTCATAAGTATACGTTTCAATCTGGCGCCCCTTCATAATCCGTTCAAACTCATAATGTCTCTCATGATAAGGCGACTCCACCGCCGTAGAACCTCTGAAATGCAGAATCCTTTTGCAGCCATTACGAATCAGGGCCTCCGCCGCCAGACGCCCTCCTTCTTTATGATTTACCGCCACTACCGGAATGTGCTCTCCTAAGTATCTGTCCAATGCAACAATCGGTTTGTGAATCTTCTGATACTCTTCCACATCCAGCGAATGAACTCCTGTAATCACCCCGTCCACAATATGACGGTTCAGCATATCCAGATATTCCAGTTCCGCATTGCTCTCCTTTACCGTACTGCAGAGCATCATCTTATACCCTGCTTCGTACAGCTCATCTTCCACAAAATTGATAAATTCCACAAAAAACGGATTCGATACGCTGGGAACAATCACAGCGATAATTCCAGTACGTTTATGATACAGATTCCTAGCCAACTCGTTAGGGGTATAATTCAGCTCCCGCATTGCAATCTCAATCTTTTCTCTGGTTTCTTCCGCCACGTAGCCGCTGTCATTCAGCATTCTGGATACCGTACCCACACCTACGCCGGCTCTTTTTGCAACGTCCTTAATTCCCGCCACTTTTTCTTACCTCCCGGGCGCATCGCCCCTTATAAGAATCTTTTCTGTTTTTTCTTTATCGCATCTGGAAAATTACTTACTATTCTCCTGATATTTCTATACTGTAAATAGTATTCATTCAGCTCTTTTTTGGAATACTGATATATTTCATCAGACGTCATAGAAATCAGTAACTGCGTAAAATATCTTTCCCAGCTTTCATATTCTCCTGCATCAACATAATCCGACGTAGCGTTTAATATCTGCGGAAGTTCCCCAGACTGTATCAGGCCTGAGTTCAAAATCAAATACTCAAAAGACTCCGGCATCAAAATAGCGATTCTTCGATCTATCCTTGTGTCAAAATACTCCAGACAATTTTCAATCATTGAGCCAAATGCTGCAAACTCTTTCGAAAATACAAAATTATTATTTTCTTCAATAAAAATAACTGTATCTTCCAACGGCTCTAAAATATCCTGCCAGCTGCGCCCTATTTCCTGCCTTAAATACACATAATAGTTACTGTCGGTAGACACCGTATATCCAGATTCCCTGCCAATGCGGAGGTACTCATACATCATGTGCAGAAGCGTAGTTTTTCCTGTAGCGCTGTCTCCTTTGATTACGGTAATATTCCTTCGTATCGTAAACTCAAACAACATTCTTTTACTTCTAACCCGAAAATAATAACTACCCTTCATCGAGTGCTGCCTCCGCCTCTAAGAGTCCCTCTACATATTCTGCCCGATTACGTACAATTCGCCCGGTATTCATGATTTGGATTTCAAATTCTCCCTCAAAGCGAATCATATGCTGCAGATACACAACCAGCTCCTTTTTCTCAGCGATTTTCAAAACCCATTTAGCACAATTATTTCCGCAGTTCGACAAATTATAGACAAAGGAATCATCCTTCAGCATCAGTATCAGAACTTTTACGCCTCCGGATAAATCTTTTGGCGAACCGCTCCCATAACAGGGCTTTCAATGATATGCGGACTAATCACCAATGACTGATCCACATCCCGAATCATTTCTTTCACCAGCTCATCTTCCATCCATTCATTTTCATAAACATTATCAAAATAGGACGGAGCATCCGTCATATTTTCAATACCGCTATAGTACCATATTTTCAGCATACCGCTCTTCACACCTTTCAAACACGCTCTCGTGCTCTATCCGGTCAGAAGTTCAATTTCTAGTCGGATGGAGCACTAGTACTAGCCTTTATGTCAGACTGATTCTGTCAATCTCAGCCAGTTCCTCTCCGGTAAATTCAGTCTTCTGTACAATCTTTATATTTTCCTCAATCTGCGAGGGTTTTGACGCTCCAATCAGTACGCTGGTCACCTCTTCATCTTTCAGTACCCAGCTGAGAGCCATCTGAGCCAGCGTCTGTCCCCTCCCCGCTGCAATCTGATTCAACGCCTGAATCTGCGCCAGCCTGTCCTGCACAGACTGTTCCTTCAGAAAGCGCCCGTCTGTGCGTATCCGACTGTCTGACGGGATCCCGTTCAGATACCGATCTGTCAGAAGCCCCTGAGCCAATGGGCTGAATGCTATCATTCCTTTATTTAGCTGTTTAGCAGTTTCTTTTAATCCGTTTTTTTCTATGGTTCTGTCAAAAATCGAATATCGGTTTTGATTGATGATAAACGGACATTTCAAATCCTCCAGAATCTTCGCCGCCTTGAAAAGGGTTGCCCCGTCATAGTTGGAAATTCCCACATACAACGCTTTTCCGCTGCGCACAATGGCGTCAAGCGCCATCATCGTCTCCTCAAGAGGCGTCTCTGGGTCCATCCTGTGGTGATAGAAAATATCCACGTATTCCAGCCCCATGCGCTTCAGACTCTGATCCAGACTGGCAATCAGATATTTCCGGCTTCCCCAGTTTCCATAGGGCCCTTCCCACATATCATAGCCTGCCTTCGTACTGATAATCATCTCATCCCGATAAGCAGACATCTCTTCGCACAGAATATTTCCAAAATTACGCTCCGCGCTTCCATATTCCGGCCCATAGTTATTCGCCAAGTCAAAATGCGTAATCCCCAAATCAAAGGCTCGGAAACACATCCTTTTCATATTCTCCGAATCCGCGCTGCTTCCAAAATTATGCCAGAGCCCCAGCGATACCGCAGGCAGAAGCAGCCCGCTCTTTCCGCATCTGTTATACTGCATTTCCTGATAGCGGCCGGCGGCCGCACTGTATCTGTTCCCCATCTCTGTTCCTCCCGAACATAAAATCTTTCCAACTCACCTGTTTCCGAAAGGCAGTTTTGGGGCCGAACAGGCGAATGTCTTTTCTCTTTAATAATCTGATTGCTGATTATAAATTATATTATCACAAAACCAGCGCCTTCTCAACGCTGATTATCATGACCGGTATGAAATACCGAGCTGTTTCGGCATTCTCACAACTTCACCCTGAATCTCATCCGTAGTCTTTTCACAGTAAGTCCTCGCTTAATCCCGCAACCAGACGTTCATCATACTCAACATAGTTCCACTTCCTCTTATGCCCCGAAAGTATACCTTTACAAATGATAACCGGAATGTTACTCCGTCTGATAAGAGATATTCTCCGGATTCAACCCACGTTCTCCAGGCGACGTGTGAGCAGTAACTAATACTCAGCTTTCTTAATTCTTGTAAAATATTCTACATCATTCTCCCGGCAGATATACGCTCCATTTTTCTGCTGCACCCTGAGAGACGACAGATTATCCCTGTGGACATGCATATAAATCTCATCTTCCGGAATGATATCCTTCGCAATTTCTATCAATAAGCGGAGTCCTTCTGTGGCATATCCCCTGCCGCGGTATCTGGGCGAAATGCCATATCCAATATGCCCCGCGCCTTTCCTTAAGGAATCATTCAGATAATGGCGCAGATTAAAAATCCCCGCATAATCCTCCCCTGCTTCCAGAATATACACCGTATCCGGCACAAATCCTTCCGGCAAATCAATCCCCCTGGAATGCTCCTCCTTTTTCTTCACATAATTCTTAAATCCATCGAATGACAATCCATATGCGCCATTCACAAACCCATGCTCATTCTCCGCAAAAGTATTCTGCAATTCGTAAGCTCTTCTTATATCTGTTTCCCATAGCTTTACCAGCCTCATATCCGGCATTCTTTCTTCCTGCACAGCCCTTTTGTCCATTTATGAATCCCCCTATTTAAAATAGCAGGCGAACTGCAACTTTTCGCCTGCCATATATTCCCATTATATGATTACAAAATCTTTGACAGAAATTCCTGAAGCCTAGGATCTTTGGGATGTTCAAAGAACTCCTTCGGGCTTCCCTGCTCCTTTATCTCGCCGTCTGCCATGAAGATGACTCTGCTGCCCACTTCTCTGGCGAATCCCATCTCGTGGGTTACCACCACCATGGTCATGCCGTCTCTTGCGAGCTGTTTCATCAGCTCTAACACCTCACCGACCATCTCCGGGTCCAGCGCGGAAGTAGGCTCGTCAAACAGCATCACATCCGGTTCCATGGCCAGAGACCGCACAATCGCGATTCTCTGTTTCTGACCGCCGGACAACTGGGAAGGATATGCATTTGCCTTCTCCGCCAGCCCGACTCGCTCCAAAAGCTCCATCCCCTTCTTATCCGCCTCTTCCCTGCTCATCCCCAGCAGTTTCGTCGGAGCCAGGGTAATATTCTGCAGAATCGTCTTATGAGGAAACAGATTAAAATGCTGGAATACCATCCCCATTTTCTGTCGATGCCGGTTAATATCTACCCTCTTATCTGTGATATCTACGCCCTCAAAATAAATCTTGCCTTCCGACGGTTCTTCCAATAAGTTCAGAGAACGCAGGAATGTCGACTTGCCGGAACCGGAAGGCCCCACCACAACTACAACCTCTCCCTTACGGATTTCTTCACTCACTCCGTTCAGCGCATGTAATTTGCCGAAGTTCTTCCTAAGGCCTTCTACTTTAATCAATGTCTCTCCATTATTAATGGTCACTGTTCCTCAGCCTCCTCTCCAGCATATTGACAAGTTTACTGAAAATCATAACCATAATCAGATAAATAACCGCTACGGTAAGCAGCGGAAACATCGCATCGTAAGTACGGCTTCGGATAATATCCCCGCCTTTGGTCAAATCCTGAATCGCAATGTATCCGGCTACGGAAGTTTCTTTCAATAACACAATAAACTCATTGCCAAGCGCCGGCAGGATATTCTTAAACGCCTGCGGAAGCACAATGTAAACCATAGTCTGAAAGTAATTAAAACCCAGCGAACGCCCCGCCTCGAACTGTCCGTCGTCAATCGACATGATTCCGGACCGCACAATCTCCGCTACATACGCCGCTGAATTCATTCCGAATGCCATGACCGCCGCCAGAACCTTACTTACATTCACCGTTCCAAAGATTACAAAATAGATAATCAGCAATTGGACAACCACCGGCGTTCCCCGGATGACTGTAATATAAATCTGTGCAATCAGATTCAGAATTTTTAATTTCCCGGTTTTCAAATATGTAGATCGGATAATGGCAAGGACAAATCCAAGCACAATGCCAATCAAAAGCGCAAGAAAGGTAATCTGCAGCGTAACCTTCAAACCGTCTGCAATATAGGTCCAGCGCTTGTCATCTATAAAATTAAACGCAAAGCGCTCCCCAAAGCTCATATCCATCCCCACTTGATTCTTCCTCTTCTTTCTGTATGTACTGTTCCCGGCCGCATGCAAGACTGACGCCCGTAAAGGACTTTTCCGAATATCCCTCACAAACGCCAGCCTGCATGAACCTGATTACTCTTTTACAATAACAACCTGACGCGCGGTACAGTAAGTATCTGAGAAATCAACGGATTTCAGACGGTCCTCTGTCACTGTCATACCTGCGAATCCTACGTCCGCCTTTCCGCTCTGAACGGCAGTAATAATCGAATCAAAGCTCATATCTTCTATGACAAGCTCTGTTCCAAGGTAATCGCAGATTGCCCTTGCAACGTCTGCGTCCACGCCCATAATCGCATCTTCTCCGTCCACCGTATCATGGAACTCATACGGCGGAAATTCCGCGTTGGTCGCCATAACAAGCTGTCCGTCACGCTCTACAGACTCGTCGATGGCATAAGCCTCACCCTCTCCGCTTATATAGTAATCAAAAATCGCGTCAAAGGTTCCGTCCTCTTTCAGCGCCGCAAGCGCCTCGTTAAGCTTCTGCGTAAGCTCCGTATTGTCTTTGGAAACAGCAATTGCATATTCTTCCTCTGTGTAAGCCTCATCCAGAATCTTAAGTCCTTCATTCTCAGACACAAATACCTGCGCCGGCTCGTTGTCGATAATTACCGCGTCAATCTTGCCCTGCTGCAGAGCCTGAACAGCCTCAAAACCTTTATTGTAACGCTCCACACTATCCTCGCCGAACTCGTCCGTTACATAGATATCGCCTGTTGTACCTGTCTGTACGCCAATCGTCTTACCCTCTAACTGCTCAATGGATGTAATTGCTTCCGCCGCCGTATCTTCACCTGCTCCAGACTCTTCTTTTCCATCATTTCCAGAGTCTCCAGAACCGCATGCCGCCAGTGAAATTACCATTGCAGACGCCAGTAACATACTGCTTAACTTTTTCAATTTCATAATTTCTCCCTTCCGCTCAACAAATGCGAGCTTTCTTCTCCACAAACCTCGTGAAGAAACTTACATTTTTTTGCATAAATATTCACCTTTCCTATTTTAACATGTTTCTTATAAAAAGCAAGTAACTTTTACAATAACAAATTAACTGCTCTGAAAATTCATGAAAAATGCGGTGTTCCTCCCTTTTAACACCGCACATTTTTGTAAATATTATAGGGAACGTCAGAAGTTTTTTCTTTATGGCGTTTCCTGCGCCGACTTTTGCTGCGTGCAAACGCAGATTCTACCTTACAAAAATCGTGCGCATCCCCCGGAGGGTTTATAGTAAACGGCAAATTAATTTGTCGTTTACTATACATAGGTTATCCCATAATCATCTTCACAATTGCCGAAATAATAATCGCCGCGCCCAGCACAATCCGGTAATATCCGAACACTTTAAAATCGTGCTTCTTAATATACCCCATCAGGAACTTAATCGCCACGACGGATACCACGAAAGAAACAGCGCATCCCAGCATCAGCAGTCCAAACTCCTGCCCGGTAAAATGGAATCCAAACTTTACCAGCTTTAGGAAGCTTGCGCCGAACATAACCGGAATTGCCAGAAAGAACGTAAATTCCGCGGCCGTCTCTCTTGCCACCCCAATCATAAGCGCGCCGACAATGGTCGCCCCGGACCTGGACGTACCCGGTATCATCGCCAGCATCTGGAATACTCCAATCCACAGGAGCATCTTAACAGACAGCTGGGAAATCTTCGTCACTTCCGGCCTAACGCCTTTATTTTTATTCTCGATAATGATAAATAAAATACCGTATACAATCAGCATCACCGCCACCGGAATCGGCTTATAAAACAGCGCGTCCAGATAGTCGTCAAAGATCAGTCCAATCACTGCCGCCGGAACAGAAGCAATCACTACTTTAATCCACATCTGCCAGGTAAGCATCTTCTGTCTCTGGTTCTTTCTCGGCGAAAAGGGATTCAGCTTATGAAAATAGAGAACCACAACCGCCATTATCGCGCCAAGCTGGATTACCACGTTGAACATCTCCATGAATGCGTCGCTAAGCCCGGGTTTCAGCAAATCCCCAACCAGAATCAAATGCCCGGTACTGCTGACCGGGAGCCACTCCGTAATTCCCTCTACGATTCCGAGAACCACAATTTTAATAAAATCCAACATATCTTCCTAATCTCCTTTATTTCCTTCGGCCATTTCAACACGTACTTTTCAATTACCTTTGCCGCTCCGTCTATTTTAATACATACTCTTCAATTGCCTTCGCCGCCCCGTCTTCGTCATTAGACAGAGTCACGCAGTCAGCCGCCTCTTTCACTTCCGCAATCGCATTCGCCATAGCGACCCCCAGCCCGGCTTCCCGAACCATTTCAATATCATTCGACCCGTCCCCGCAGGCCATAATTTCTTTTCTGGAAATCCCAAGAAGTTCTCCTAACTTAACCAGCGCAAGTCCCTTTCTCGCCTCTTTCGCATTGGCTTCCAGGTTATTATACAGAGCGCCGCAAATGGTGATATCCGGCAGCTTTTCTCCCACCTCGGCAAACGCCGCCCTTTTATCTTCCATGCTGGCAAAAAGCGCCTGTATCTTATCCAGCGGACGCCGCTCCCTGTAACACATCTCAAATACATCCTCCACCGGCCTTCTTGTATTACGGATATAATCCACCATCGGCGCCGAAGGCATATACCGTTCTACCATTTCCAAATCCCGCCGGTTCGCATACCCGATTCCTTCATAATAAATCTCCAGAAGGGCGTCATATTTTTTCAGTATCTCAAGAAGCCCGGCCCCGTCCTCATAGGGAATCAGCCGTTCGTACAATACCTTTCCTTCCTGCATATCCAGCACTCTGGCGCCATTCGAGGTCAGTGCATAACGTATCCCCGGAAATTCCATCACTTCTTTTGGAACTCCCGATGCAGGACGCCCGGTAGCCGGCAGTACAATCACTCCCCGCTCTAACGCTCTGCTAATCACATCCCTGGAATACTCTGTGAATACTTTATTGCTGTCCAGAAGCGTCCCGTCCAAATCCAGGCCAATCATCCTAATGTTTCGTTTCGTCATATGCTAATAATTCCTTTCCATCCTTTGTAAATAAAAATGTCCGGTTACTAATTCTATTCCGGTCTGACTCATAAACCTGCTCTGCATGATACTTCATCTTTTCCACTGCCGCCTCCTGTGACGCCGGTGCAAAAAGAACCGTATCCTTAGAGGGAACCATAATCAGCAGGTCATCCTCCAGCTTCTGTACACATACATCCCAGATATGACGGAAACATAAAGAACTTGCCTCATGGTACCCGTCCGCCAGTATAGCGAATGCCCCATACATGGTATTGCCAATTACAAACTCCACGTCCCGTACAAGATTCCCGCACGCAGTGTGATATAACGCCTCGATATCACAGTCTGGCGGAAGCATGTTGTCTTTTATGATTTCATATGCCTCTTCCCCTCGTTTTATTACAAAGAGAACCATCAAATCCCCGACGAAAGAGATTAACGGCGTATCTTTTTCGGAAATCATCCTGCCATTCAGCGCCAGCGGTTCTACCAGCGATTGCGTAATCCATGGGTAAATCTTCTCTTTCACGTTCTCAAATAAATAGTAATCTTCTTCATATTTTCTCATCTCTTACTGCTCCCGGAAAAAATTTCTTTATATTTATAATAACAAAGTTTGCCAAATAAAGCAATTTGTTGTATAATGTAAAAAATACTGGCCAGATTCGTCTGCTTATCTCTTTAAAATGGCGAATCATTTATTATCAATATAATACATAAAGAAAGGACAAGTATTTATGAGTAATAGAGCAAAACGCTTAGCAAGGGCAGGAATCATCATGATTTGTATCGCTGCTGTTGGACATGCTAATATGTCTGTTCACGCAGAGCCCTCCTCATCCGAATTGCAGAAGAAGACTTCCAATCTACAGAGTGAATTAAACGGCTTAAACGGTCAGCTTAACAACCTAATCACCCAGATGGACGCTATGTCACAAGAAGCTGAAGAACTTGCAGGCGCCATGACCGAGACCCAGAACCGTCTGAACGAAGCGCAGGCCGCCGGAGAAGAACAATACGAAGCCATGAAGCTCCGCATCAAGTATATCTACGAAGCAGGCGACACTTCATTTATTGAACTGTTATGTTCCGCCGAGAGTATGACTGACTTTCTGAACAAGACAGATTTTGTCAAAACTGTGAACGAATACGACCGTAACATGTTGAACGAACTGTTGGATACTCAGGATAAGATTGCTGAAGAAGGCAAGAAATTAGAATCCCAGCATCAGGATTTGATTGCCAAACAAGAAGAGCTCTCCAGCAAGCGTACGGAAGTAGAGTCCATGATTGCTTCTACGTCCAGCGAGTTGTCGAATTACAGCGCGCAGCTTGAACGGGCCAGACAGGCCGAGCTTTTAGCTTCCAGACAGGCTGCAGAACAACAGGCGGCTGCAGAACGGGCAGCTAACCAGCAGGCTAATAACGGACAGCCTGCCGATAACCAATCGTCTGCCGGCGACGCGTCTAACAGCGAACAGCCTGCCGATACCAAGCCTGTACAACAGCCTGTTTACACTCCTGGAAGCTCTGATGGCAAACAAAGCCTTGGCTCTTTCCGGATTACCCATTATTGCAACTGTTATCTTTGCTGCGGAAGCTGGGCCGGAGGTCCCACTGCTTCTGGGACGATTCCGACTCCCGGAAGAACGATCGCCGTAGATCCGAGCGTAATTCCTCTTGGAACGCGTGTAATTATCAACGGACAGATTTATGTTGCAGAAGACACAGGAAGCGCTATCAAAGGCAATAAGATTGACGTTTACGTGGCAAGTCATGAGCTGACCACACAATATGGCGTATATTATGCCGACGTATATTTAGCTGATTAATAAAACAGGACTCGGATGAGTCCTGTTTTTATTAGATAATATTCCGGATTCCCTCACAGATTCTTCCGGCAACTACCGGATTATTCATCGTATACAAATGGATTCCGGATATATCGCTTGTCAGTAAATCAATAATCTGGCTTAATGCATAAGACATACCCGCATCGAAGAGCGCTTCCTTCCGGTTCTCATATTTACATATAATTTTCTCAAATCTCTCTGGAAAAGACGCTCCGCACATCGTTATCATCCTCTTAATCTGCGCGGCATTAATCACTGGCATAATCCCCGGAATCACCGGGACGTCAATTCCCGCTATCCGGCAGTCCTCCGCCATCCGGTAGAAATACTGGTTATCAAAGAACAACTGTGAAATCAATACCTCCGCGCCTGCGTCTGTCTTCTGTTTTAAATGCCTCATCTCACTGATTCTGCTCTCCGACTCAGGATGGCATTCGGGATAACAGGCGCCCAAGATGCAGAAATCCCCGTTCTCTCTCAAATAAGCAATCAAATCGGATGCATGATGAAAATCATCCTTTTCCAAAACCTCTGGATTTCTGTCGCCACGCAGAGCAAGTATATTATCAATTCCTTCGCTTTTTAGTATCCGGGTGAACTCGTCAATTTCTCCCTTCGAGTAACTAAGACAAGTCAGATGTACCACCGGCTCCACATGATACTTCTGCTTAATCTTTCTCGCCACCTCAATCGTCCGGTTACAATTAGCGCTCCCGCCGGCTCCGAACGTAACGCTGATAAAATCCGGCTTCAATTCACAGAGAATCTCCAGCGTTGCGTCAATATTTTTCAATTCGCTGTCCTTTTTCGGCGGAAAAATCTCAAAAGACAGCGTTGTTTTACGATTATATAACTCTGCAATTTTCATAATCTTCTTTCCCCTCTTATCTTTCAAATGTTATTGCCCATCGTACTATGCCGGTTTCCATCGACGATACCACCTTAGAGCATGTAAGAAATACGGCAAAAACGCTATGCAATGGGCGAGTCATTGCATAGCGCAGTCGTATTCTTTTATTCAGTATAACATTCTCAGATTAACCGGTCAATTCGGAAATCCTCTCTCGCCCTGTGTAGACATTACTTTGTTACTGTTCTTTTTTACGGCTTAGAGCGTGTTTGAAAATTCATTCCTAAAATCTGATGCAAATTGGGACGGCATCTTGCAGTAAGTAATTTTCAGACACGCTTTAGTATACAGGACTGTTAATTATTTGTCAATCAAAGACTGTACATTTTATCAAGTTTGTTATTTTATTCACATTCTTTGAATTTTCCTATTCTTTTTTATCTATATTATACAAAATCCATTCTTCCGAATCGTAAATTAGAAAGCAATAGTTTTTGTTTATTTTTACTATAATTTAATTAATTTATTTAGAAATATATGGTAAAATAGCAAAAAAACAAACGAGGAGGTTATAGAATGTTTGAAAAGTTATTTAGCCCTGTGAAAATCAGAGATATGAATTTAAAAAACAGGGTAATTCTTCCGTCTATGGGTACCAAGTTTGTAGGTAAAGCAAGCTATGTGACCCCGCAGCTGATTGACTATCATATTGCGCGCGTAAAAGGTGGATGCGGTTTAAATATGGTTGAAGTATGCAGCGTCCATACTCCCAGCGCGCCAAGGGGGTTCCTGTCTATCAGTGAGGACGAGTACATACCAGGCCTTAAACAGTTGACAGACGCTATCCATGCCGAAGGTGGAAAAGCAGGCATTCAACTATGGCAGGGAAGTCTTGCAGTTATATCAGATCAAACCGCCCAGATGCTTGTACCCAGCGAAATGGCTTTATCACCGGAATTGCAGCTTCCTGGAATTACAACAGAACAGATTGAAGAGATTATACAGTGCTATGGAAAAGCCGCTAAAAGAGCCGTAGCAGCCGGATTTGACTGCATTGAATTTCACTGCGCCCATACGTATCTGCCTCACTCTTTTCTGTCTTCCGGTTTCAACCACCGAACAGATGAATACGGAGGTTCTTTGGAAAACCGCGCAAGATTTCCGCTGCAGTGCATTCGGAGTATCCGGGAACAAATGCCGGAAGGAATGCCCCTTCTGATGAGAATTGATGCACAGGATGACTATATTCAAAAGGGAATGACGGTTGAAGATACGATTGCATTTTGTAAACTTGCAAAGGATGCAGGCGTAGATGTGCTGGATATTTCAAGAGGAAATGTTCTAACTGCCGGACTGAAATATGAAGTCCCTGCGATTGATATTCCCAACGCATTTAATATTGAAAACGCAGCAAGAATCCGAAAAGAGACCGGTATGCTGACTATCGGCGTTGGACGGATTAATACGGCAGAACTTGCAGAACAGATTCTTGAAGAAGATAAAGTAGATCTGGTTGTAATGGGCCGGGCGCAGCTTGCAGACCCGGATTTCTGCAGGAAGGCGAAGGCCGGAAACACCGAAGATATCGATTACTGCATCGGCTGTAATCAGGGATGTTATGACGGATTCGAGAATCCAGATTCTCCTCATATTACCTGTCTTAGAAATCCAGCTGTAGGACGCGAAAAAGAGTGCGCGCTTATCCCAGCGGATGAACCAAAGACTGTACTGATAGCAGGCGGCGGTATTGCAGGTCTTATGGCGGCAATTACACTGAAAAAGAGAAATCACAACCCTATTCTATGCGAGTCCTCAGACACACTCGGCGGACAATTCCTTCTGGCGGGAGAAACTCCGAGAAAAGCGGAGATGGGAAAGGCTGTCATTTCCATGGGAGAAAAAGCCAAACGACTTGGCGTGGATATCCGCATGAACACGACAGTTACTCCGGAACTGATTGCCGAATTGCATCCGCATACAGTAATAAATGCAACTGGCTCAAAACCAGCAGTTCTACCAGTTCCCGGGAATGACGGCCATTTCGTTGTACATTCCCATAACATACTGAATGGAACCGCCAATGTAACAGGTAAAGTCGTCGTTATCGGCGGCGGTATGGACGGTATGGGAACCGCAGAATATCTGGCGGCAAAAGGAGCTAAAGTAACCGTTCTGGAAGAACAGGAAGATATCTGCACCGACATGGGCAGCATCAGAAAAATCTGTACAAAAGAAAGCATCCATGCAGCAGGCATCAGGCCAATTACCGGAGTAAAGGTAACAGAAATCAAAGAGCACACAGTAATCGGACAAAAAGAAGGCAAAACAGTAACATACCCCTGCGATTATGTTGTCATGACCGGCGCGGTAAAACGGGATGGAACCGCCTTGCAGAAGGCATGCTATGAGCAGCATATCGGATATTATGAAATCGGTGACGCAGGAATGGCGCGCCGCGCCATCCATGCTACCAGAGAGGCCTTTGACATCGCACTGACCTTTGACCGCCCCGGTGAACATGAATATGCATCCAGGCCAAAGAAGATTGTATTCGCCACCGGCGTTACCGGCACCATGGGACAGGAGACAATGAAACAGCTTCTCTCCAGAAATAACAGGTTCCAGGTACGCGTACTGGCGAGACCTTCTGAGAAGAATATCGCGCTCATGCAAAAATATATCTGTCCGTCACTGGAAATCATCTGGGGCGACATGGCGGATTATGCTGCGATAAAACGAGGCGTTGACGGCGCGGATTATGTGCTTCATATCGGAGCGATGGTTTCTCCGTCTGCAGACCAGTATCCAGAGCAAACCTTGTACACGAACATAGGCTCCACGCTTAATATTATTAAGGCTATTAAAGAGCAGCCAGATCCGGATAAGGTACATTTCGCATACGTCGGCACCGTCGCGATGACCGGAGGCCGGACAGAGCCGATTCACTGGGGAAGAGTGGGAGATCCGATTAATCCTTCCATTTTCGATTATTATGCGCTGTCAAAGGTATTTTCCGAACTGGCAGTATTCGAGTCCGGGTTAAAACACTGGGTATCCATCCGTCAGACCGGACAGCATCCGGTAGCTGAGGGCGCCGGCGAACAGCCGATTATTTTCCATCAGTCGCCAAACAACGTGCTGGAATGGAGTACTTCGATAGAATCTGGTATCTGCATGGCGAATATCTGCGAAGACTGGGTTCCAGAATCCTTCTGGAGAAGAGGATATAACCTAAGCAGCGGCGCGGGATACCGGCTGGCCCACTGGGAACTGATGAATATCAGCCTGGGCGCTTTCGGACTGGGACTAAAAGACCTATTTGATTTGAACATGATGGCTCCATATAATTTCCATGGACATTACTTTAGTGACAGTGACAAATTAGATGAGATTCTCCACTTCCGCTGTATCCCGGCAGAACACTACTGGGGCGGCGTTCAGGAAGAGATGCGCAGAATGGCAGCTAATCCGATGATTCGCGCCATGTTCCCAACCGGCGAAGAGATGAAGGCTCAGAATATGGAGATTGGCCATCTGCGGATGGGCTCCTACTGGATGTTTGAGAACAATG
This sequence comes from uncultured Lachnospiraceae bacterium, assembly GCA_949742505.1. Classification (GTDB taxonomy): domain Bacteria; phylum Bacillota; class Clostridia; order Lachnospirales; family Lachnospiraceae; genus Claveliimonas. The sequence continues at coordinate 41,100 of CATJPU010000179.1, forward strand.
AGGAAAACTGGATTAAAGCATTCTTCGGCTCCAGAGAAAAACAAAAGGCCATCAAAACCTGGGCAGAATACGATCTGCATCATCCAAGCGAAGAGATTACATATCTGGACCATGGTTATGACGAATCAAAGGCTCTGGAAGACCTGACTCTGGAAGATTTACAAAAGGCGGCAAAATTCCGCGGAGGAAAATGTCTGGCAGAAGCAATACCGGATATCTATACTCCGGTCAAATGGCGCTGCGCAGACGGTCATGAATTTATGATGTCGGTGAACGCCGTACTCCATGGCGGACACTGGTGTCCAAAATGCCTGTCTCACGAGTGGCAATACGGACAGATAGCAAAGAAGAATTTCTTCTACGCCCAGGTATGGGAGCCAATCCATGGCAAAGAGGACGACTATGTGATTCCGATGGAATACAGCGGGTATGACGTAGCGAAAGAATTGCGGGAGAAATTAGGTTTGTAGACCTTTAATTTCCAAACTGAAATATAACCGGGCTGCTGTTCACAGAAAACTCTGTAAACAACAGCCCGGTTAATAAACCTCATCTCTGCCCTTCTGTCCCGTCAGGCATATACTGCTCCGGCTCTCCGTAATAATCCAAAAGCATCGCCGCAAACCGGTCATAGACTCCATGTTTTGCCGGAGCCTGTACGATATTCATCCCCGGACTATGATTCCCCTCTATCAGCTCAAGCCGTCCGTCTGACAAAATCGCCACATCCCACCCCACTACTTTCAGACAGGGCAGCTCCAAGGACGCCTCCCTGCATAATTCTATGATTTCCTGCCAGTGAGGTATCTGGGTTCCCTTAAACTTTATCCCGGTCATAGGATGCGTAATATAAGTATTGGAATACTCATCCAGACCGTCTGTAATGATTTTGCCGTTCGCCGGGTCAACCTCACAGAATATCCCGCCTCCATGGGCATTGTCTACATGAAGTCCGTTATTCCCCACACGCAGCCCGCCTCCAAATACTTCAAAGCGTTCTCCGCATCGGAAGGTAATCACTCTCAGCGTATTCAGCGACGATGGATGAAAAGCAGCCAACTCCTCACAGGATTCTACAAATTCTTCAGCAAGATATTTGCCCGAACATAAATGCTCAAAATACTCTTCGGGATTCTCCTTTTCCTCAAATTCCTCCTCCGTCAGCCGGTGAAAACCAATTCCCCAACTGGAGTACTGGGGCTTCAGCGCAATCGTATGATACTCATGTAAAAAATCACAAAATTCCTCATAACCCGCTTCCGGCACATAGAGCCACCCTCTGTGAATAAAACGGGTAAAATTCTTTAAAAACGTGGCTTTGCTTTTCAGATAAGGCTCCGAATCGTTGTTATACGGCCTCATCAGCCGCGTTGCTTCTATGTCGGTAAGATATTTTTTCTGTTCTTCCGTACTTAGATTATAAAAACCAAAAATCATATATTCAGACTGAGAAACTCTCTTCTCTGGATTGTTTCTGCGGACTTTCAGATAATCATGGAATAGCTTCCCCTTGTTAAATCCTGCGGGAAGCTGATGGACTCCCTGGATATAAGTCATAAATTTCTTTCTCAATATCGGATAAGCCCTTATATTCTTCACAAGATAATTTTCAGTTAAAATACTCATCTTCTCTTACGTTACTCCTTCTAAACATTCCTTTATCAGCGGGTATTTCCCGATTTTATCAAGCTGTATAATGTTGCCTCCCGGCCAGTGACAGTTGCCCTCGATGAGTTCCGGCCCGTCCGGCGTCACCGCGATATCCCAGCCCACATACCCCAATTCCGGCATATGCTCCATGGCTTTCATGGCGCATGCTACGACTTCTTCCCAGTACGGTACGGAAAAACCCGGCATATAGACAGACGACCCCGGATGAATTTCATAATCTTTGATTTCCGTATTATTACGCCCCGGTCCTGTGACAATCCCCGTCCTGATATCCAGGGGATACGCAATTCCCCCCGAGTGAAAATTGTCTGCCGCCGCGCCTTTCGCTCCGCACTTTAAGCAGGCGCCAATCAGCCGTATTGTACCTTTCCCGTCTCTTGCAGCATTCATACGTACTGAATTTACACAATTACTAATCCGCTCAAGCTCTTCATGCTGCGTAATCACCTGCTCCGCCAGAAGTCTGGCGGCCTTGCATCTCTGAAAGAACGCTTCCCGATTCTCCACATTCTCTGTGCGCAGCTTTTCAATTCCCTGTCCCATGATTCCCCGGTCCGGTTTCAGTATAAATGTCTCATGACTATCCAGAAACGCCAAAAATTCCAGATAAGAAACCTTCGGAATATAGATGCTTTCTCTGTATATCAGTTCTGAAAAGCATTGGTAAAACAAATGTTTATGGGCCATAATCCGGTTCTTTTCTTCGCTCATAAACCGGTTCAGCCTCCGATCCGCTATAGCCGACCGCCCAGAAGTCAGATAGGTTTCCCGTTCCTTCTCATTCAGCTCATAGAAGCGCAGTACAAAATAATTCTCCGGCGAAGCCTGATGACGGTAACTGCATCCCGCGGCATCCAGAACATACGCGCCGACGCATCCGCCCCTCTGCCTCCGGAGTTCCCTCGCCATCTGATATATCTTTTTTCCTGCGCTCCACCTTGACATTACCTTTCCCCGCTTCCTGCGTCTTCCAGTATTCTGCGCACATTCTCTTCTCCCAGCCGTCCAAGCGTCCGTCCGTCTTTCCGGAAATCTCTCCCAAGAGCGGCAGACGCAAGTTCAATCAGGGATGTACATACCGGAACCGGAATATTAAGGACCTTACCCAAAGACTCCATCAGCACCAGTCCCTGCGGCACATCCTCTGTAATATATCTGGAATCCACACTCTGAGGTCCTTTGGCTCTTTCCGGCATGGAAGCATAATCGAAGAATACTTTTTTGGCGTCTTCTCTTTCATTCAGGCTGTTCCGGAATTTGCACGCCTCCACATAGGCAAGCCGTTCAAGTCCAAGAGCTTCCAAAATATTCATCTTCTCGCTGTCCAGAGCTTCCAGAAGAGTCCATACCGAAGGCGTAAATACTTCATGATACATACAATACTCCCCATTCGTAGCCTCAATCCGGGGAATACTCATAATCGCTCCCACCGTATGTACAATCATATTGGGGTTATGCAGCGCCGCCTCCACTACGCTCCTCAGATACACAAAGGGCGTCCCAAGCTGGTCAAGCTTCCCGGCCGCCCAATCCCTCTTTCCGGCAGGATAGATTCCAATGGGATTGCGTACATTCCGAAATCCGGCCTTGAAATGTCCGGGCGATGCGATTCTTCCATCTATAAAATTGCTTTCCGCCTCCGCCACAACAACGCCTTCTTTCAGTCCAAGCCCCAAAGCGTAAGCCGTTGATAAATACCCCGGATTAATCAGGAGAATCTGTCCCTCTTCCAAAAAGGGAATCACTCTTTTAAGCACATCCTCATGAAATCCCGTCTGAGTGCACAGAAGTACAATCTCCTGTTCCCTGACTTCACTGATATCTCTGGACATGCGATGTATCCTTCCCACGCTCTCCCTGCCAAATTCATCAATCATCATCTTGCCGCCATTCTCTGTCAAATGACGGAAATTATCATCATGCAGAGAATGGGACGTCTTAATCAGGGTCACCTCATGACCCCGCGCCGCATAATCCGCCGCCAGCGCACATCCGCTGTTCCCTGCTCCCAAAACCGCAATTTTCATTCTCTTAAGCTCCTACATCAGACTTCCGAAGAGCAAATCCGTCTCCAGAAGACGTTTATTATCCAGCGCCGCCGCCGGCGTAAATGTCATTTCTCCAAAGCGCACTCCCTGTTCTGTCAGATACAAGTCAACCCGCACAAAAGGGAACTCCTTGCTCAATCTGTCGGCAATCTCAAAGGCTTCCTCTAAACCTTCCGGTTTGGGAAGCGAAAAATCCTCCGGCGCCTCCACAGAATCCCGATTAATCCGCATCAATTGAAATTCTCTGTCAAAAAAATAAAACCTGGGCCACCCTTCCTCGCGTCCTACGCATAACATCACGCAATATGCTCTGCCATGAAAGCAGTAGAATTTGTAGTCGTCAGGCGGAACGCCCGTTTTCCCGCCGATATATTCTTCCACAATAATTTTCTTACCGACGCCTCTGTACTGCAATTCAGAGAAATACGCCCAGAAAGGCTCCCGCCCCCATTTCCTTAACTTTGCCTCCGCTTCTTCCCTGTCCAGCCTGTCCTTACACTGACATATGATATTGTACCCGCAGCCAAAATTCCATTTCATTGCAAAACTCTGGGGCAGGCTGTTCCAGTCAATTTCTCCGGGTACATCATATACCGCCAAAAGCTTATTCAGACAACGCTCCAGACCGCAGTCTTTCACGTATTCCCGCACGCGGTATTTATCCGCGCACTGTCTTACCAGAGCATTTGTCCCATAATCCTCCAGCTTTAATTTCAAAAGCTTCTCATTCAGCGTAAGCGGGTTCTTAAGATTCGGCAAACGCCCGAACTTCTTTAAGAACAACAGCTCCGTATTCAGCCGGGGCGACAGATAAGAAAGCCCGATATAAAATGCTCTTGACGCCCGGCTGATCCTTTTTTTCTTCACGCCTGTTCCTCCCCGCCGGTTTGAAGAATCAATTCTTCTGCCGCCGTCAGAGACTCTAACAGACATTCTATCACAAATTTCGACCGCCTGACAATGGATTTAAATTCCTGTTTGGAAGCCACATACTGATAATGCAGTACGGAAATGGAAGAATCATAACGGATTACGCTTCCCTCCCGCCTGCACATCCACTCCAGAATCTCCATCTCATAATACATATAGGTCTTCGGATAAAAGGGCTCCGGATGCGTATCTAAATATCTCTTTGCGAAAATCACACAGGAACCATGCAGCACCACGCCTTCCGCCGAAACAGAAGAATCAATCTGCTGCTTTGCCCTTTCCCGCCGCTGCTTGCGCCTCCAGATTGCCGGACTGTTCTTCTCACCGCTGCTTAACAGCAGCAGAATCGGATTACTGCTGCGCTTCACATTCGCCCGTTTCTTACGCACTGACTCCAGCGTACAGCCATGGAGACTCTTCGGACTCTGATGGATTCCCGAAAAGACAGATACAATATCCGGCCCCAGAACATCAAATGGATTCTCTTCGTAAATCTCCCCGATTCTTACTGCAAAATCTTTCTGTAAAATCTCCACATCATTATTCAGCACAACTACATAATCTGCTTCCAGATGCTCGCATACCCACCGGATACCTAAGTTATTCCCTCTGGCAAATCCGGCGTTTTCCTGATTCAGAAGGACTGTAATATTATCCTCTCCGGCATATTTTTCTGCCAGAAGCTCCCCCGTCCCATTGGGCGAGGCGTTGTCCACAATCACGATATAATTATCACCGTCTAACGCCTGAATCCTTTCCACACAGGTTCTGGTCATCTCTGCCGCCCGGTAATGCAGTATCACAAATGCCGTCATCTTTCGTTTTCCTCTCATTCTTTTATCTTTCTTAACTTTGCTCTGAGCCTGTCTGCCGTCCAATAGCAAAAGTCATAAAAACTATGGCTTATCTCAAAGCTCTTTTTAAAATGTTCTGCCGCCAGCGCCGGCTCCTCCGGATGCACGCGTTTCCCAAGACGCCTGTTCATCACAGCCCTGCTGCCTGGAAACTGCTGATACAACGCTTCATGTTTCTGATACAAATGAAGCAGATGCGGATAAGACTTCACCCTGGAAGATATACTGTCCGCCCCCACCTCTGATTCCACCAAAGCCTCCGGCAGATAGCAAAGCTTAAATTCCGCCGCCGCCCGGATTCCAAAATCCCAGTCCTGATACCGCCGGATATCCTCGTCAAACTGAAGTTCTTCCCACACAAACCGATGCATCAGCATCGTCTGCGTACTGGCTCTGTTCTCAGCCAGGAACTCCTCCAGTCCACATTCCGGATGAAAGGGATGTACCGGATAATAAAATCTGCTCCCCTTCTCCGATACGCGGTTCATGCCGCAGAAACATAAATCTGCGTCGGCGGAAAGCAATAATCCATACTGCTTCTCAAGCTTATCCGGATGCCACAGGTCGTCGCTGTCCTGAAATGCCAGCAGTTCTCCCTCCGCTCTTTTGGCGCCATAATTTCTGGCATAGCAGGCCCCTCTGTTCGTATCATATCGAAAATACTTAAGCCGCTTATCGGAAATCTCCCGAAAAATCTCTTCTGTACCGTCTGTGGAAGCATCGTCCACCACAAGTACCTCTATCTCTCTATAACTTTGCCTAAGAACGCTTTCTATACATTCTGGAAGCTTTTCTTTCCTGTTATATGTAGGAATCACCACCGAAATCATCTTCTGCTTCATGATATTCCCTCCTGTACCACCGGAAAAGGAAATACTTCCCGCAGCAGCTTCTTTTTCTTTGCAGCCATCCCCGGCTGAATCTGATATCTGTCTTCAATCTCTGACAGTTCCGGCAGTCTGTCCTTTCGCACATCGCAGAAGTAATGTTCGATTCCATATGCGGAATAGTAATCGTCGAATTTATAACCGTCTCCCAACAGCCTGTCGCCAAACACAATGTGCATATTCGGTATTCCCAGGCTGTCCGCCACAATCAGACCATGCAGGCTGCTTGACAAGATATATCTGCACTCCGCAATCTCATGGATTACTTTCAGGGGTTCGTCTTTTACATTGATAAACCGAACCGGCACATTCTCCGCCCTCTCTTTTGTCTCCGCTTTGCAATAACCCCCGCCGCCGGATATTCTGCGGCCGTACTCTTCTATCAGTTCTTCCACCATTGGGTCCCGCAAGTCGCAGAGATGAGGAATAATTCCTATATCACAGCGCTTTTCCGGCTGCCGCTCCAGCACATCCGAAGTCAGAATCCCTGGATCACCCGTAGGAATATCCAGTCTTTTTCCTGTCATCCGCTCTACCCTATGTCTTGTCAGCTCGCCGCGCACCGCGCAGAACCGCATGTCTCTCTTAAAAAAACACCCCTCCGGCTCAGAATAATTGATGAATCCAGTACCCCATATCTGTACATGGGGTCTTCGGATTCCATTGACTCTCTGTCTGATGTGCATGGGAATCGTCCCATGCAGGGTATACATTCCCAGACAACTCCCAATGGCACACAGCTCTCCCTCCAGAAAAGATGTTCGCACCGCCTCATAGCCAAAGCATCTCTTAAGAATCAGCTCATTTAACTGATCTCCCATATTGCGGAGTTTGGTGTAATAAACCTTTATTTTATCCGACACCTTACGGCCCTCCCTCTGCTGTAAGTCCACATACACGCTCTAGTATTGCGTCCTTTTTTCTCACCGGCCCGCAGGATTTATGACAATCTCAAAATTACTTTTTCATAACGCCCGTCGTCCCGGAAGCCAATCCCATGCACCGCGTCAAACAACGGCTGATAGCCGTATCCGTCTGTCACCCATCCATAACCGGAATACTGCGCCGTAGTAAATCCCGGAATCGTATTCGCCTCAATCAGAACCGGTCCGTTCCCGGTAAACGCAACATCCCAGCCAATATTCGATATCTTACTGGCCAGCGGAACTACCCGGCGCATCATCTCAATCGTCTCCTCCCAATGATTAAGCTGTACGCCCTGGAATGCCGCGCCGGTAACCGGATGAATCTGATATTCCACCATCTCATTCTGGTCCACCGCATCCGTCAGGACCTTCCCTGTCCGAATATCCACCAGCGAAGTCAGCGCATCCTGACAGCCGTTTGAAATGTCGTTCTTATGGGCTACCGTAAGAATAGGCGCAAATAAAAAACTCCCTTCCGGCGAACACAGAGAATAGAAACGAACCACATTCACAGCCTTCGGATTCAGCCTGTTCATCACATCATCCTGAAGAATATACTCTTCTACGATTCCATTCCCCACTTGATAAATGCATTCCAATGCCGATTTTATTTCTTCTTCCGTATCTACCGGAAGTATACGTATTCCCTCTCCCATTCCTTTGCAATTCGGCTTATAGACCACATGCCCGGTATTTTCTCCCATCTTTTTTAAGACGTCTGCATTCACTTCTGATGCCTGCGCGCACTGCCGTCCATAAAATTCGGCAAAAACCTTTGAAAAGATGTACTTATTCATCAGCACTCCAATATATCGCCGGTCTGTGAATTTCTTCCGAAACTCCATGCGGGTCCAGAGTGTCGATACCGTTTTCTTCTGCTCCGCTCCAAGCTCATAGTGACCGGTCCACTCATATTCTCCGAAGGAGATATGGTTCAGCTTCTTTGCCTGTATGATATCCCGCTCGACGTCTTTCGCGTTCTTCCCATATCTTGCCGCATAATCCTCTGCAAATTCCCGTATGTATTTCCTTGAGGTAAGCATTCTTTTCAACTCACTGATCTGACTCATCCCATACCCCTCTTATCTGTAATGCTGTCACCACTTTCGCGCCGGCACATACTCTAATTCTGCGGCACGCTACATCTGTGCAATCAGCGCCTCCAGCTCATGCTTGCGGCCTTTCTTTTCGACCATCTGCATCGCGCCCATCTGAGCAGTGCAGTTCGCCTCCACCATGCACCATCCATGGTCTTTGCTGTAGGCCAAATCCCAGCCGCAGTAATGATTGTCAGGAATCATGAATGCCGCTTCCTTCACCATTGCCACAGCCCTATCCCATTCCGGAATCTGAAATCCCTGAAACGTAACGCCGCTGTCCGGATGACACAGAAATTGATGTCCTTTTTTGTCTGCACCATTAGTATAAATCATACCCGTTTCCGGGTCAATAAGAGCGCTGATTCCACCTGCGCTAAAATTATCCACAAAACTTCCATCTCTTCCCATCCGCAGAGACGGATGGAACAGTCTAATCTCCGGCTCGCCTTCCTCATTCTTAATAATCGCCGTCGGAATCCGCAATGTATTCACTGAGCCGGAATGAATCCGGGCCATCGCTTCTCCCTGTTCAATTAACTCTTCTATTACAACGCCATTCTTCCTGTAAGACGCATGCGCATCCTCTACCGTATCATACATGGCGATATTTTCAATCCTCACAGCAGTCCCAAAAGCCGCATAAACCGGCTTGACCACATAATTCTCATGACGGGCTGCAAATTCCTCTAAGTTCTTTAAGTTCTCCTGCGTCGGTTCCTCGCCCTTTTTAACCCGAATCACTTCCCGTTTAAACATATCCTGGAACTTCTTATAAGTCCTGTACTTATTCTCCAGAAGGTCCGTATTCTTCCTCTGGTTCATACGGGGATAAAAACTCAGCCGAATCCCCTCTGTAATAAAGGAATTCCGGTACTCCGAATCCTGCCCCTCATACCCAAAAAGAAAATACTCGCTATAATAAGAGCCATATTTAAAAAGGCTCCAAATCATATCCCGCTTTAAAGAGCGCAGATATCCCCGGTTTTCAAAAGCCTCCGGCCCTTTATATTTCTCAATAATCCCGTCCATCTCATCCTTCTTCCGATGATAATAAGAAGCCTTCCGGTACCAGCTCTTAAACCGGATTTTATAATATATTTTCCTTCGATACTTCCGAAACATCCTAATTCCCCCCACCACACCCAAAATATGCCGCCATACCAAACAGGCACAGCGGCATATTTTGCTGCTTATATTTTATTCTTTTACAGTCTTTCTCTTAGCGATTTTCTTCTTCTTTGTAGCCGGGCGGAACATATTAATACGCACGCGGTGTGTAGAATCACGCTGGAAGGACTCCTCGTAAACACGAATGTATCCTGTATCCTGAATCAGCCACTGTCCGTCAACTTTCACATACTTATCTGTGTAGATTGCCGTACCATTGATTCCCAGTCCCTCATACGGGTCGCCCTTGTCAAAGATCAGTTCATCCCGAAGATACCACTTACCGTAAGCAACAGTGTCGCTCTCGAACCAAATCTGTGGGTTATGTCCCTGATGCAGCGTAATCTCTGTCTTTGGCATCGTACTGGAAATATAATCCGTAACTTCCTTCGGTCCATGGAATTTGAGCTTTCCGTCAGAGTAGGAGGTCTCAATATCCGGCGCCATAGTAGCTGCAAATGCTTCCCAATCCTTCGTATCCATAGCGTAGAGATATCTGCTCTTCAACTCTTTGATTGCCTGTACATCCTTCAACTGCTGTAATTCTTTTTCTAACGCTTCAAGGCGTTCTTCAACTGTCATAATATTCAATTCCTTTCTGCAATATTAAACCTGCCTTCCAACTGCATACGCATCAGCAGTTGCATCAATTCCCATGCCAACCTTCTTCGCATCGCCGATGATATCGTAAGCGATTCCTAACTCGTCGCACTTAGCAGTAAGCGCTTCCGTAGGACGGGAAGTCGTTCCAATCGCAACAACCAGAGTATCAAAATGACGTGTCTTCTCGCTGGTCTTTCTGGACTTATCGGTAAATTTATAGGTAATCTCATGATCTCCGATGGCCGTAACATTGCTGCGGATACTCTTCTGAATCGTCTTGCCAGGATACTCGATATCCATAAACATGGTACGCAGCATACCCATCTTATTTCCTACGCGCTTCTTATCCATAACACGTACGTCTTTTACGCCCTTGTCAATCAGGAACTGAGCTGTCTCACAGCCAATCATGCCGCCGCCAAGGATAAGGACTTCGCCTTTTGCCTCTGCTTTTCCAGTTAAAATGTCTTCTGCCGAAACAACATCTGCGCCGTCAATTCCCGGAATCTCCGGCTTCACATACTCAGAACCTGTAGCAATGATTACATGATCCGGCTTCACTTCAGCAATCAATTCCGGTGTTACAGTTGTACCTGTCTTAATCTCAATTCCCTGTCTCTTACAGTTCTCAGCCTCCCAGAGAGCAGCGTTTGTAAACTCCTGTTTTCTTGGCGCCTTACCAGCTAAGATAAATCTTCCTCCCAGGCCTTCAGATGCTTCATAAATGGTCGGATTGTGTCCACGTCTCTTCAGAACCTGAGCGATAATCATACCACCCATACCTCCTCCGATAACCATTACGTTCTTCGGAGTCGCAGCCTCTGGCATTCCTTCAAACTCCAGACAGAGTCCCGGATTCCTTGTACATGTAATATGAGTAGCCTTCGGGTCAATAACCTTGTCATAGCATCCTTCAGAACATCCGATACAGCGGCGGATCTCAGCGTCACGTCCCTCTTTTGCTTTGGTACACCACTGATTATCAGCCAGCTGGCCTCTTCCGACTGCAATCATATCAATCTTGCCTTCGCGGATTAACTCGTCTGCCAGCGCCGGCATATTTACACGTCCGACACCGATAACCGGAATCTTAACGCCCTTCTTAACAGCGGCTATATTATCCATATTGAATCCCGGCTCTAAGTTGTATGGCGGAACTTCATAAACAGTTGCAAGACTGCGCGCATTACCTCTTGAAAGGTTCACTGCGTCTACGCCGGCGTCTGCCGCCCAGTTGATAAATTCAATCGTCTCTTCCACTGTAGTATTCTTCGGCATCATCTCGTCGATCGCATCCAGACGCATAATCAGCGGCATATCCTCCGGCATGTTCGCACGCATCTCGCGGATAACTTCCAGGCTGAAACGGCACCGGTTCTCTAAGCTCTGATTGCCGTACTCATCTGTACGGTTATTCAGCGACTCATTCATAAATTCATGAGGCAGATAGGTATGTGCCGAATGGAACTCCAGTGCGTCAAACCCTGCTTCTACTGCATACTTCGCAGAAATACCGAACTGTTTGATAATCTCATGGATACGCTCAACACTGATGGTATCCGGCGTCTCTACTACGTTCGTCTTATCAAAAAACTCTTCCGGAACAAATCCGCCATGCCAGATCTGCACAGCGGCCTTTCCTCCGTTGTCATGAATTGCCTTTGTAATCTTCTTCAACTGTTCTCTGTGGTGCTCGTTATACAGTCCAAGGTAGATTGTTGCATGGCATTCCGGACAGATGGACGCAATCTCCACAATATTCAGTCCGCATCCGCCTGCTGCAATCGCTGCGTGATATCCCGGGAGATCCTCTGCCACATCATGCTTGCCTTTTGCCATCTTGGTAGCCATACCCGGCAGCACAACTCTGTTCTTTAATTCCAACCCTCTTAACTTAATAGGTGAAAACAATGCATCATAACTCATTTGCCAAATCATCCTCTCTTCATTAATTTTGTGAATCATTGTCCCGCTATACATTCTGGCAGATACGGGAATTATCTGTCTGATTATGCGGAAACGTATCGGCTTATGGTTTCATAGTGACGAATAGTGATGAACTTATTATTCAATTTCCTAAAATAATATGCTCTTAAGACTTGTCTAAATTTTAACACAAACCCACGGGTCATGTAGGTACAAAAAGCTAATTATAATGCATAAACAACGTACAAAAAATTAAGTTTTCATGTCAATTTTACCTAATACAATTCCCATTACCCATGATTTTTGTAGTAAAACTCAACAAAATGTCATTCTTTCCAGTAGGATTTTCTCACCATTTCTTTTGAAAATGTAGATTATTTGACAAAAAAATGTGATGTGACACCGTCTTTATTCGTTTATAATTAATATCAATAATAGTTCAGGAGGGAATAATATGATAACAGATATGAAAAATTCGAAGCTTTTCAGTCCCATTAAATTAGGAAAGACCACGCTGAAGAACCGTATAGCGATGGCTCCTATGAGCATGGATTACGAAGCCGCCGACGGAACCGTTCCAAAGAAGCTGGCAGATATTTTCGTGCGTCGTGCTGAGGGCGGTACTGGATACGTAGTAATTGACGCCGTAACCGTTGACCACAAATACCTTTATATCGGTAATACTACATCATTAGATAAGGACAGCCTGGTTCCACAGTTTAAAGAATTTGCAGATCGTGTCAGGGAAGCCGGCAGCGTTCTGATTCCGCAGATCATTCATCCAGGCCCGGAATCTATCTGCGGCTACCGCAAGGTTGCTCCATTAGGACCGTCCGCTAATGTAAATGCCAACTGCCATGTAAGCCGTCCGATTTCTATTAAAGAAATCCAAAAGATCGTAAAACAGTACGGACAGGCAGCCCGCAGAGCCGAAGAAGCAGGCTGCGGAGGTATTTCGCTTCACTGCGCTCACGCTTATATGCTTCCAGGTTCTTTCCTTTCTCCGCTTCGGAATAAGAGAATGGATGAATATGGCGGAGGACTGGATAACCGCGCAAGATTTATTCTTGAGATTATTGAAGAAGTTAGGAAGAACGTCAGCCCTGATTTCCCGTTAATTTTAAGAATCTCCGGCGACGAGCGCATGATCGGCGGCAATTCTCTTGAGGATATGCTGTATCTTGCTCCTAAGTTTGAAGCTGCAGGAATTGATATGCTGGAAATTTCCGGCGGCACACAGTACGAAGGCTTAGAGCACATCATTCCAAGCCAGAATAAGACCATCGGCGTCAATGTACACGAAGCGTCCGAGATTAAAAAAGTTGTAAATATCCCTGTTTATGTGGCAGGTAAGATTAATGATATCCGTTATGCCGCTGATATCGTAGAACGCGGTCTGGTAGACGGCGTTTCCATCGGACGCCCGCTTCTCTCCGACCCGGATCTTTGCAAAAAAGCTTATGAAAACCGATTTGACGACATTACTCCCTGCGCAAGCTGCGGCGGAAGCTGCATAAGCCGGAGCGAGGCATTCCCGCAGTGCAGATGCCATATCAATCCAAGAGTCGGAAGAGAGTATGATTTCCCGGAGGTTCCTGCTGAGAAATCTAAGAAAGTGCTGGTTGTAGGCGCAGGTCCTGCCGGAATGATGGCTGCTGTTACTGCTGCCGAAAGGGGACATCAGGTTACCGTATGGGAAGCTGACAAGAAGATCGGCGGACAGTTGAACCTTGCTGTAGTAGCGCCCGGCAAGCAGGAAATGACCAAATGGATGGTGCACTTAAATTACCGCGCGAAGAAAGCCGGCGTAACCTTTGAATTTGGCAAGGAAGGTACCGTTGAGGCTGTAAAAGAATTCGCTCCTGAAGCAGTGATTGTCGCTACCGGAGCCAGACCATTAGTTCCGCCGATTAAAGGAACTAAGGATTATCCGGTTCGTACTGCCCATGATTTCCTGAGAGGCAAATTCGTGATTCCAAGAGGACGCGTCTGCGTACTGGGCGGCGGAGCCGTTGCTTGCGAAACCGCCGAGGTGGTTCTCGAGAATGCACGTCCAAATTCTTACACAAAGGGATTTGAGGCAAGCATTGGCGACGTAGAGGTAACTCTGATTGAGATGCTGCCGCAGCTTCTTACCAATGTCTGCGCGCCAAACCGCACACCGCTGATTCGCAAGTTAAAGAGCAGAGGCGTTAATATTAATGTTAATACTAAGATTCTGGAAGTAACTGACCACGATGTAAAAGTACAGCGGGCAGACGGAACAGAAGAATGGCTCCGGGGCTTTGACTATGTACTCTTCGGACTCGGCTCTAGGAATTACGACCCGCTTTCTGAAGAGCTTAAGAACTTCATCCCCGAAGTATACGCTGTAGGCGACTCCGTAAGGGCACGTCAGGCAAGTTTCGCGATGTGGGAAGGCTTTGAAGCAGCATATAAATTATAGATTTAAGATAGGAGGTGCCGTATATGGCAGCCGTAGCAAGGCCTCTGAAGAAAAAAGAAAGAGAACGTATCCTGGAAGTAGTTTTAAATGCCCATAAGCAGCAGTATACGCCGGAACTTCTCTGTGAATTTCAGAAGATCGTCGAAACCAAGTATTACTATTGGTGGCTGATGGATATGAAAAAAGAAGAATATGCCTTGGAACTTTTTACAGAAGATTTTCGCTGTTATCACAACGGACAATTGGCTGCAAAAGATCCTCTGACCCAGGCAAAGCATGCGAAATGGAGTAATCTTCCCATGGTTACATCCCATATGGGGCATCAGCCTCTGGTATGGATTATTGACAGTAACCATGCACGCGGTGTATTCCAGTACGAAGATCATCACGTATATATGGAAGACAGCTATAATGTCGAAACACGCGTAATTTATTGCGATGATTTTATCAGAGACGCCGAGGGCGTATGGCACATTAAAACGATGCGTATGTATCAGTATCAGTCAAACGGTCAATACCGCAGTCCGCTTCCGCCAAAAGGGTGGAAGCCCGAAGAATGGGAGCCATTATCATAATTTATACCGCAGATGCCTTAAGGGTATCTGCGGTCTTTTTTTATTAAAAACTCACAATTCATTGATTTCGTCCATATAATATGGTACTCTTTATCTATAGCTTTACAACATGCCGAAGTATCGGATTTCGACATTTCACACTGGAATTAAAGGAGTATCATCGATTTGAAAAGAAAAATCCGTCCTTTGTGCGAGCTTCCCAGAAATGGCATTTTCTGTGGCCCCGACAAATATCTTAAGCTCCAGAAACACACTGTCAGCAGCGAGATGTTCCCTGTCATGGAATTCGACAGTTATTTCATTCTCGTCAAAAAAGGACACGGCAATTTTATTATTAATGGAGAAGAATTTTCAGTTCAGCCCGGTTGCGTATCATGGATTCAGTGCTCACAGGTACTTACGATTTGTCCTGATTTTGGAAGCCAGCTTCACCTGTGGGTCTGTGCTTATGATTACCAGCTCCTGAACTACTATGCATTTAACAGGATTTCTCCCTCTGCGGAGACGGAGGTTGTTAACAGCCTTCCCGTCATTGGTCCTGAAGGTGCGGAAGTCGAACAGATCCTGCATCTGTTCGAACAGTATCACAAGCTAAGCAAGATAAACTCTTACGGTTCAACAGTAATCCGCAGTTCATTTCTGCGGCAGATTGAACTGCTTTATAACCGGTTTGCCAAGAGCGTGAAGGAGACTTACCAGTTCGACTCATTTCCATTAAGCCGGAAGGCAAGCCTTTATATCGCCACGCACAGCACAGCGCCCCTGACAATTTCAGATGTCGTAGCTGCTGTCTGTCCGGACTCAAGCGAGTCTTCGCTGAATCATGCGCTTCTGATAGCTACCGGCCTTAATTTCAGCCAATATTTAAACCGGATGCGCCTGGCGCATGCAATGGCATACTTTTTATACGACAGCCTTTCATTTGACTATATATCGTCTATTTCAGGCTTTAACGAAGAGATTACTTTCTTCCGCCGTTTTAAGACGATGACGGGCATGACGCCTCAGACCTATTTAAACCAGTCCCTCAGTAACGGAAAGGATGGGCGGATATACCGGGGAACCATTATGAGCGAGACACTGATTTCAGCCGTCAGCTACCTGTATGAGAATATGTCGGAGCCCATTGACTCCCGGATTATTACCCGGGATCTCTACACCTCAAAGAATATTTTACGTATTCAGTTTAAAACCAGACTGAATTCCAGCTATAAGGAGATTTTGTCATTGTTCCGGGTTCGTTACGCCGAGTCTCTGCTCACTACAACAAATCTTCCTATTATGGATATCGCCATCGAATCCGGCTTTGGTTCGGATCGTACGATGGCGCGGGTATTTTTCGGTATCAACGGCGTCTCGCCGGGAGAATTTCGAAAGCAGCGCCGTCTGGCCGAACAGCATACAAAAGAAGCAAAATCTTAGAATTACTTGAAGAAAGCAGATGATAACCATGCCAAAAGACACCTTAGCTAAATCTGATGTCACAGAGACCAGGAATCAGAATCGGACTGTTTTTTCCGGCGCTCACGACTACTTTGCCAATAATGTACTGCCTGAGAGCGTCCATGCGCATCTTCGGCATATTAAGACTCCCATGTCTTATACCAATAACCGGGATCAGACTTTTTTCCTGGTTCGCTCCGGCACAGGCTCGCTCAGTGTCAACGGTCTGGAATATAAACTCCGGCCAAATACGCTGATTAATTTAGGACCGTTCCACCGCTACCGCCTGCTCCCTTCTAAGCGCAGTGAATTAGAAGTTGCGGAAGCAAGAATGAACAGCGGCACTTATATGTATTTAATCGCAAATCCATATCTAAAATACGAAAATTTTGCCGTTCCGTCCCAGCCTCCAGTGGTTCATCTTAAGGGTCTTTCAGCTCAGATTGCAAACGACTCTATGAATGACCTCTTATATGAAGCTAAGAATAAGACCAATGAAAGTATTCAACTATGTTTCTGCTATATGATGAATTTTGTAGGTATTATTACCGACCAAATGGCAAAGGATTATTTTGCTCCTAATGAAAAATATTAAACCAATCGTTTAGTTATACCCAACTTTTTCCGGAAGTCTTCTGTTAAAGATTTATTTTTAACAGAAGTCTTCTTTTTTGCAGTTTTACTTCTATATTTATTCTATTTTCACTATCTATTTTATTTGTCCGTCATTTTGACTATAGATTATTACTTTTTGTCCATAGGTTTTGTATAAAAAATCAGTTATCCATTTACTATACCCCGAAGAAAAATGTTAAAATATTGCCATTCATTGAGAAACGTATCGGTGATGAACTTTCGAGGCAGCGGGAATGCTTCGAAAACAAAAAGACTCTTTAAAATCATTTACACGAAAGGAGATTCAACGATGTTTGAAAACGAATTTAACGGAAAAGTTGCATTAGTTACCGGAGGTACTTCAGGAATTGGATTTGCTACAGTAAAGTCATTCCTTGCATCAGGCGCAAAAGTTTATTTCTTAGGCAAAGAGGGCGAGGATGTTTCTGCGGCGCTCGAAGAATTAAAGGCTTCTTATCCAGAGGACAGCTTTAAGCATAACGCAATCACTCTTACCGATTACAAAGCGGCGCAGGCTATCTATGCCGAGATCGAGGAGATGTGGGGAAGACTTGATATTCTTGTAAATAATGCTGGTGTTGACAGTAGCGTTCCAATTCACAAGATGAAACAGTCTCAGTGGGATTATGTTATGGACACCAATATTAAGGGTACCTTTAACATGACCAAATATGCCATCAAGATGCTCAAGAAAACCAAGGGCTGTATCGTAAATACCGCTTCTGTGGCAGGTATCTACGGAGCAGGCTGCGGATGCCCTTATCCGGTATCCAAGGGCGGCGTTATCGCATTTACACAGTCTATGGCATGGGAGCAGGCATATGCTGGAATCCGCTGCAACGCTGTAGCGCCTGGCGTAATTGACACCAAGCTTCTGGCAACCGTTCCTCCGTTTGCAAAGAAGAATCTTGCAGCAGGAATTCCGCTTCGTAAGATTGGCGAGCCTCAGGTAATCGCTGACGCAATCCTCTTCCTCTGCTCCAGTGCAGCTTCCTATATTACAGGCGTTACACTTCCGGTAGACGGAGGATACAGACCAGCTAACGTAGCAGGCTAATACAATCTTTTAGAAAAATGCTCCGAATCTGGGAGAGAAATGAGAGGGCTATAGGACGTGTGTACGTCGCACTTTAATATTTTTAACGATGGTGAGAACAGTTTTTTTACGCCGGGGACCCAGCTTGCTAATATCGCAAGAGTCAAGCCGGATGCACCTGCAATTATATATATCCCATCAAAAGACAAAGAAACCATTATGACATGGCGGGCTCTCGAGGTGCTTTCCAACCGTATTGCATGGTACCTTCTGGAAAAGGGAATCGGGCCCGGGAAGAGCGTTATTGCGGCTCTTCCCAACATTCCTACCCATATCGCCCTTGCTTTTGGTATCTGGAAAGCGGGCGGATGTTACGTTCCCGTATCCGACAGGGTTCCCAGGCAGAACCTCTTAGAGATCTGTGAATGCGTATCCCCTTCTCTTGTGGTTACCAACCGTTGGAAGCCAACGAATTACCAATCCTTAAGTTCTTCCGAGCTGAAGGGATTATGCGCGGATTACCCGCAAGAGATGCCGCCTGATGTCCTTGCAGTCCCCAACCTTGCGAACTGCACCGGCGGCACGACGGGAAAGACCAAAGTCGTCCAGCAGAATATGCCCGCCGGGGAAAGCGACGAAGGGCTTCAGACATGGTTTACTCTTTCCGGTATGCGTTTTGAGATGCGTCAGCTCCTTGCCGGCCCGCTCTTCCATGGCGCGCCGCATTCGGTGACCTTTAACGGGCTTTACTGCGGCAATACGCTCTATATGCCCTCATGCCTCGACGCAAAGACTATTGTGGCATTGATAAACAAATACCAAATCGAGTATGTTCAGTTAGTGCCGACGCTAATGCAGCGCATTATGAAACTGCCGGACTTCAATCCAGAAGATTTGGCCAGCTTAGAGGTGCTCTGCCATACCGGAGGCGTCTGTTCCGCGGATTTGAAAAAAGAATGGTTCCGGATTCTCTCACCAGAAAAGATATATGAGATTTATTCCATGACCGAATGCGTGGGAATTACTTATATACGCGGCGACGAATGGCTCACTCATGAAGGAAGCATCGGCAGAATGCCCTGCGGCAGTATCTCGATTCGGGACGAAGACGGCCGGGATCTCCCTCCCGGAGAAATCGGCAATATTTATATGTCCTGGCACGGCAGCGCCCCCAGGATTGAATACATCAATTATACCCCGCTCGAAAGCGATGAGAACGGCTTTAGGAGCGTAGGTGATATTGGATACATAGACGAGGAAGACTATCTGTATTTTATAGACAGACGCAGCGACATGATTGTTACCGGCGGAGAGAATGTATTCGCCGCAGAGATTGAGACTGTGCTGAAAAAATCTAAAAAGGTAGTAGATGCAGTTGTTGTCGGACTTCCCGACAAAGAATGGGGACATCGTATTCATGCTTTTATTGAAGCAGGCGAACCCATCAGTGAAAAAAGCCTTATCAAACTGGCTCTCAATTACCTGCCGCCTTATAAAATACCAAAATCCTTCGAATTTGTGGACCGGATTCCTCAGAGCAATAATGGTAAGATAGTCCGCAGTAAACTCGTAGAGCAATACTTAACTAACAGTTCAAATCTGAAAGGAGAAAAAAATGGAGAGTAAAAAATTTAAAGGCTGGGGTGTCCTTATTGCCGCCTGCATCTTGTCATTTATACCGACCGCGATTATGGGAAACTGTTTCTCGCTGTATATGGCTCCTGTCTGCAGTGATTTGGGATTTGAGACTACAGGCTGGTCCATGGTCAGCCTGATCGCATCCTTTGCCAGCGCAATCGGCGCTATGATAATCGCAGGATTGTATCAGAAGAAAAATATGAAAATCATGATGGTAGCTGTTACTATCGGAACAAGCCTGTGCTGGTTTGCCGCTACGTTCTGCACACAGCTCTGGCAGTTCTACCTGGTATTCGCATTGTCAAATATCTTCCTGGCAGGTCTTACACAGCTTCCAATCTCTATGCTTGTTACTGCATGGTTTGAGGATAAGCGTGCAACGATGATGTCTATCGCTTATGCATGCGGCGGACTTGGCGGCGCTGTTTGGTCGCCGATCATCTCCAAATTTATTGCTGCCGACGCTTCCGGCTGGAAGACAGCTATGCTGTTTTCTGCAATCTGCGTAGGCGTAGTAATGGTAATCACTGCACTTGTCCTGGTAAAACGTTCTCCGGCAGAGTATGGTACAGAACCATACCGTACCGGTAAAAAAGATACTTCTGTTGCTAATGCCAAGACACAGTCTAATGCATGGATCGGTGTATCCAAGAAAGTAGCCACAAAATCAGGCGCATGGTACTGCGTACTTGGCGTAGTTCTCTGTGTCGGACTTATTTCTGCTGGTGTTACTACACATGTTCCTAACTTTGTTACCTCTATTGCAAACGACGGCGGAACACTTTCGGGTACTGTTCTTTCTGTTTACTCTATCGTTTCCATCGTTGGTATGGTTGGCGGCGGCGCGCTGATGGATAAGATGGGAATCCGTAAAACGGTTCTTCTTGCCGCTGTACTTGTTATTATCGGACTTGCAAGCCTTTATGCTTACTCTTTAACCGGTAATACAATGCTTGTATTCGGATACTCTATATTCTTCGCCATTGCAATGTTTCTTCCAAAGGTACTTCCGGCAGTATTGATGTCTACCGTATTCGGTACCAAGGATTATGCAGGGATTTATGCGTTAGCTAACCTGTTCTTCCTGATTGGCGCGGCATTCGGCTCCGTATTAACTGCAATCATTCAGGGTATTGCAGGTTACGGCGCTACCTGGATTGTCTACATGGTTATAGCAATCCTTCTGTTCCTCTCTGTTTCCGGCGCGATTAGCGGCGGGGCAAAACTGCAAGAGAAATATCCGCAGGGCGACGAGTAAAAATATTTTCAATATGACACACGTATATATTAGACGATTAATATATAAGAAAGGAATTCTATTATGAAAGAAATCAACAACAAATTAACTCAGAAGTTCAATGAATATCCTGATTTTGGCGTTCTTCAGGGCGTAAAAGTATTTATTTCAGGTACAAACATTGCCGGACCATTCGCAGGCTGTCTGATGGCTGAGATGGGCGCTAAGGTTCTTCAGGCTGAGGCTCCTTCCATCGCGTGCCAGACCCGCGGTACTCTCGCATGGTCTCAGAATCATCGTAATGAATTCTCTATTACGATTAACACAGCAAAACCTTCCGGAAGGAAGATTTTCTACAAGTGTATCGAATGGGCAGATATCTGGATTGAAGCCGGAAGACCTGGCTCCTATAAGAAACGCGGTATTACCGACGAATCATGCTGGGAGCGCAACAAAGCCCTTTCGATCGTGCATGTATCCGGTTACGGTCAGTTTGGTCCCTCCAAGGATAAGCCATCCTACGACGTATCCGGCCAGGCAATGGGCGGCTATATGTACCTGAACGGCGAATCACCGACTTCCAGTCCTCTGAAGGTTAATCCATACCTGTCAGACTATGTTACCGCATATAATGCCTGCATGGTTGCTCTTTCCGGTTATATTCACGCTCTGCGTACCGGCGAAGGCGATTCCTGCGACGTTGCACAGTATGATACCATGTTCCGTCTGCTTGACAACTACCCGGCTAAATGGTTCAATAACGGCTATCCGAAGCAGGGCGAGCCGGTTCCATACCGTACAGGTAATAAGAGCGATATGGCAGCATGCTTCTCATTCTATGACACAAAGGACGGCGGTTCTATGTTCGTAGCCATCACCGGCCAGGGTCCTGTTACCCGCGGATATCCGATTATCGGTATGGGTACGCCCGGCGCAAAAGACTCAGACATTCCGAAGGATTGTACCGGACTTCCTCTTTATGATCCACGCGGAGCAAAAGCGGAGAAATTGTGTGAAGAATTCTGCGCTTCTCATACCTGTGACGAGCTGGAAGAAATCTTCGGCAAAGCCGGCGTTCCCTGCCAGAGAGCTTATGGTCCTGCTGACATTGAGAAGGATCCACAGTTCGAGGCCCGCGAGAATCTGGTTGAGTGGGAAGATCAGTGCTTCGGCAAGATGAAAGGTATCGGAGTAACCAATATCTTCAAGAAAAATCCTTCTCAGATTGTTGCTGCCGCTCCTTGTTTCGGCGAGCATAACCGGGAAGTATTACAGAGCTTCGGCTACACAGATGAAGAGATTGATAAGTTATACAAGAGCAAGGACCTTGTTACATGGACTCCTGCTGATACGGCAAAGAAGAAATTGTATGTTGAGTGGGGATTCTTCTGGGATCCGGAGAGACAGTGCGAGCGGATTGGCCTTGAGTACAAAAAACCTGAGAAATAATACTATTCTTTCATAAGCACTAAGTCTAATGCTTCATCCGGCCAGACACCGTATCCATGACTGACTGGATGGAGCATTTATTGTAAGAAAGGAAAACATATGACTGACCTTGAAATCTTAATTGAGAAAGACAAAATAAGAGACCAGATTTATACCTACTGCCGCGCGTTAGACCGAATTGACTTTGAATTGGGGTATACCATTTTCGCGGAAGATTCCGAAGTGGACTATGGCCCTACCTACAAGGGTACCGGCAGAGGCTTCATTGATATGATGTTGAAAATGCATACAAACATGATGCTTTCCACTCATCATATGATGACCAACATTTTAATCAAACTGAACGAAGACGGCACGAAAGCCGCCAGCGAGACCTATATGTATGCAGCCTGCAAGTATCGGAATAAAGCAAAAAAGCCTACTTTTACAGTGGAAGCCCGCTGCCGCGACATCGACCAGTGGGAAAAGCGCGACGGTAAGTGGGTAATTGTGAAACGTGTCGTAGCAGGCGACAACACCTTCTTACTTAACAGTCCTTCCTATACGGAAGACTATAACAACAACCGCGGAAAGTCGCGGGAGAAAGACCCTTCTTATATAGCGTTTGCTGAATTTGAATAATGTGAACAAAAAGAGCACAGGCCTAATTGATACAGGCCTATGCTCTTTTCTATATTGCATATTAAGTTTTTCTTTCTTCGTTATTCAATTACGATTATGAATCCTGAGCCATCTTCCGTAACAGTTGTTTTCTTGCCGCGGTCCTTCGCCAGCTTTTCAACATTTGTCTTCTGATGCGGCTCACTTACCAGTACCTTAACCGGTCCATCTGCATTCTTTAACGCATCTGCTGTCAGCATAATCGGTTCCGGGCAGGAAAGCCCTCTTGCATCTACTTCTACCATAACGATTCCTTCCTTTCTTAATTAGATTGCGATTCTCAAACCTTATTTCTTTACAGCCTCGCGTTTATTGGTAAAGGCTATCACAAAGCATACGATGATACAGATAATTACTGCAATCTTGCCGTTCGGCGTCGCTGCTCCCGCTACAATCTCATTCGTCTCAGCATTCATTGCCGTTCCGCTGGAAGCGAGTCCCAGATTATGGCAGAGCGCCGCTCCGAAGAATAATCCAAGGACGGTTACCGCTGAATCAGAAGAGCCCTGTCCTGCCAGAATCAGCTGACGCAGCGGACAGCCTCCTGCAAGTACTGCCGCAAATCCTACCGCATACATTCCCAGAGCATTCCATAAATGCTCAGAATGTGCGATAATGCCCGGGGTATTGAATCCCAGAACAAATCTTCCCGTTGCAATATTAAATATCAGCATTACCACAAATAACGCTCCGATGACTGTGAGCAGGTCAAAATTCTTCATCAGAATCACATCGCGGATTCCGCCCGCAAAGCACATTCTCGACTTCTGTGCAAACGCGCCGAATACCAGGCCGCCAATCAACGATGCTATAATCGGAGCATGCATGCTTCCAGGCCCCGCCTCACTGGCCTTTAAAAGGCTCGTACAAACCGCAAGCAGCAGTATACCAACCATAAGAACAGAAAGCACAGAACCGCTTGATTTGTTCGTCTCATGGGCGCGTCCTAGGCTGGTTCCGTTCTTCAGCATCAGCGTTCCTGTGCCAACACCAAGAATAAATCCTACCAGCGCCACCCACGCATTCAAATCGCCTGCCGACATACGGATAATCATACGCAGCGGACAGCCTAAGAATACCAGGGAACCAATCATAATGATCATTCCCAATACAAAACGGATCATCGGTGAAGACCCTGCCGTAGAGCGGTATTCTTTGGTTGCTACAGAGATGATAAACGCCCCCAGCACAAGTCCGACAATCTCCGGCCTTGCATATTGAACCACCTCTGCCTGATGCATTCCCATTGCTCCTGCCATGTCTCTTACGAAGCAGGCGATACAGAATGCCATGTTAGCCGGATTCCCCATAAATGCAAGAATTGCAGCCACAATACCGCAGACAGCACCCGCTAACGCAAGTTTCTTCTTAGAATCATACAAAGTCATATCTTTTCCCTCTCTTTCCATTTGTGACTTCTATAACCACCTCTATTATCTCCCTTAATTTTCCAGCTGTCTAATTGTTTATCCCAATAACCGCAACAATTTATAGAATATTTCTATAAATTGTTTATACTATTTTATATGGATATTCATAGCTATAATGTTCACTCTCACCTTTGCAGAATCTCTGTTAAATCTATTACCGCCTATGAATTAGCCGCAGCTAACCTCCGTTCATACAAATAGCCTGACTTCATGTCAGGCTATTTGTATCACATAAAATTATAATTCAGTATAAAAAACTTTTCCAGGCTTCTTCCATTCTATCTACAGATGTAAAACTCTGTCTTTGATCTCCTGCGTTCTTCCTTGATTCCAGAACTGCGTTCCTATATAACCGCAGGTTCTCCTCGCCACAGCCATCTTGTTCTGATCCTGATTGCCGCAGTTCGGACATTCCCAAACAAGCTTTCCCGACTCATCCTCCTGAATCAGAATCTCACCGGAATAGCCGCAGCACTCACAGAAATCGCTCTTGGTATTCAATTCCGCATACATAATATTATCGTAGATAAATTTCATAACAGACAACACTGCCGGAATGTTCTGCTGCATATCCGGAACCTCCACATAACTGATTGCTCCGCCCGGCGACAGCTTCTGAAAATCCGCCTCAAACTTCAGCTTATCAAATGCATTAATCTCCTCAGTTACATGCACATGATAGCTATTCGTAATATAATTCTTGTCCGTTACTCCCGGAATGATTCCAAACCGCTTCTGAAGACACTTCGCAAACTTATACGTCGTAGATTCCATCGGCGTTCCATACACCGAATAGCTAATATTCTCTGCTTCTCTCCACTCTTTGCACTTATCGTTCAGCCGCTGCATAACCGCTAAGGCAAATTTTCTCCCTTCCAGGTCTGTATGAGACTTTCCCACCATTCTCATACACATCTCATAGAGTCCGGCGTATCCAAGGGAAATCGTTGAATACCCATTATACAGCAGCTTATCAATCTTCTCGCCCTTTTTCAGCCTTGCAAGCGCTCCGTACTGCCACAGAATCGGAGCCACGTCTGAAATCGTCCCTAAAAGCCTCTCATGACGGCATCTAAGGCCTCTATGGCATAACTCAAGCCTCTCCTCCAGAATCTTCCAGAATTCCTCCATATTCCCCTTTGATGAGCACGCTACATCAACCAGATTGATGGTAACAACTCCCTGATTGAATCTTCCGTAAAACTTATGACTTCCGTCCGGGTTCCGCTGAGAATCCTCCACAGTCAGGAAAGAACGGCATCCCATACAGGTATACACATTCCCTTGCTTTAATTCGCGCATCTTCTTTGCCGATATATAATCCGGAACCATACGCTTTGCAGTGCATGCAGCCGCAAGCTTCGTCAAATCCCAGTATTTGGATTCATCCGTAATATTATCCTCGTCCAGTACATAGATCAACTTCGGAAATGCCGGAGTTATCCATACGCCCTTCTCATTCTTAACCCCCTGCATCCTCTGCTTGAGCACTTCTTCAATAATCATGGCAAGATCGTCCCGCTCCTGCCCTTCCGGCACCTCGTCCAGATACATGAACATCGTCACAAAAGGCGCCTGCCCGTTACAGGTCATCAGAGTAATCAGCTGATACTGAATCGTCTGAATACCGCTCTTAACTTCGTCTCTCAGACGCTTCTCTGTAATCTTCCTAATAATCTCCTCGTCCATGCTCTCGCCGCATTCCTTACGCTCTTCAATAACGCCCTTCTTAAGCTTCTGTCTGCTGATATCCACAAAAGGCGCCAAATGTGCCAATGTAAAGGACTGTCCGCCATACTGATTACTTGCCACCTGAGCTACAATCTGCGTCGTCACGTTGCAGGCCGTAAAGAAACTGTGCGGCTTCTCAATCAGCGTCTCGCTGATAACCGTTCCATTCTGAAGCATATCTTCCAGATTAATCAAATCACAGTTATGCTCCTTCTGTGCAAAATAATCAGAATCGTGAAAATGAATAATGCCTTCTTCATGAGCCTGTACAATCTCTTCCGGCAGCAATACACGCTTTGTCAAATCCTTACTCACTTCTCCCGCCATATAATCGCGCTGAGTAGAATTAATAACCGGATTCTTATTGGAATTCTCCTGATTCACCTCTTCATCCAAATGCTCAATTAATGCAAGAATTCCATTATCGGTTGTATTCGACTTACGGGCAAGTTCTCTCTTATAGCGGTAGCGCACATACTTCTGTGCAACCTCATATCCCCGCATACCCATGATACTGGTCTCTACCATATCCTGAATATCCTCCACATGAACAGCGTGAGACATACGCTGCACCTGCTGGGCAATATCATCCGCAATAGCGTGAACCTGATACTTGTTCATCTTATAGATATTATCCACTTCTTTATTCGCCGCATTAATCGCATTCACAATCTTTGACAAATTAAAGGTAACTTCTTCTCCATTTCTTTTAATGACTTTATTCTTTACCAACATCTCCATTCCTACACTCCTCCCGAACCGCAGCGCGGCGTTCATGCCGCTATATCCTATGTCCCGCTTCATTCAAACACAATATTTTGTTGTGCAAAAGAAATCATACCACAAAATATACAAAATGAAAAGCATTTCTTCTATTTATTTTCAAAAAAATCCTAACAAAAAATTATGTCCCATAAACGCCCAAAATATGGTATTGTAATAATATAAACGGTTATAATAAAGAAAAGCCGTTAAGTAGGAGGTTTTTACCATGTTGGAACAACTGCTCTCACTGCCAGGATTTCTCTATCATCTTGACAACAAATTCTATTTTCTCGGTAAATGGATCTGTAAAGAGTGTAAGGATACCGATACCACAGACTGTGTCTATATGTATGAAATGTGCCGGAATGCAAACGACGTGAAGGAAGCCCGCTATTATTTCCAGAAGCTTCGTGCTTACAGCGAGCTGGCTCTGGAGATCCCTTATAACCCGGAAAAAATTCGGCAAAACATGACCCATCTTCTGAAATCTCTGACCGAATCTGCTGCTGATAAGCTGAATGCACAAATTTCGGCATTTTCAGAAGATTTGCCAAAATATAATTAAGACATTCTGATGCTTAGTCCGAATGGATATACCCTCTGTGGTATTCTGATGCTGATAAGCGAAATCTGGAAGCAGTGGACCCTTTCCTTTCAGATAAATAACGGCGTTTATAACTGGTGGTATTTTCCTTTTCAACTTTGCAGTATCCCCATGTACGTATGTCTTGCTATCGGCCTGTTATCCTCGCCGCGCGTCCGACAGTCTATTCCCTGTGTACGCATTTACGGAGATAATCTCCGTTCCTTACTCATGACATTCCTGATGGATTACGGACTGCTGGGCGGATTTTTCGCATTTTTTGACACCAGCGGTATGCATTATAACTATCTGCCGCTGACCATTCACTCTTTTGCCTGGCATATCCTGCTGATTCTCCTGGGATGCGTAAGCGGCCTGAACAAAAAAAGCGCTCGTTCTCTCAGAGGTTACTGCTTTAGCACAATACTATATCTCGTCTGCTGTGGAATTGCAACCATTTTTAACCTTGTATTTTACCGATTCGGCGCCATTAACATGTTTTATATCAGCCCGCATTATTCCATGAATCAAAAGGTATTCTGCCATATTGCGGATATATTGGGCAACGGATATGGAATCGGATTCTATATTATCGCATCTATCGCCGGCGCAGGATTATTTCATTACATCTGGAACCGTATATACGTATATAGATACAAAAGATAATCGGTTGAAATCATAAAAAATTAGGAGTATAATGAAGTGAAATCAAAACAGGAGGTTTTAATTATGTTAGATACAAAAGTTGTGGGATTACTAAATCAGCAGGTAAATAAAGAATTCTATTCTGCATACCTGTATCTGGATTTTTCAAATTATTATTATGACAATGGCCTGGACGGCTTTGGAAACTGGTATCGGGTTCAGGCACAGGAAGAACGTGATCATGCTATGCTGTTTATTCAATACTTACAGAATAACGGTGAAAAAGTGGTTCTCGATACAGTCGAGAAACCCTCAGTTGCTTTGAATAATGCCAAATCTATACTGTCAGAAGGTTTAAAACACGAGCAGTATGTCACCAGCCTGATACATAACATCTATGATGCTGCGTATTCGGTAAAAGATTTTCGTACAATGCAGTTCCTGGACTGGTTTGTAAAAGAACAAGGCGAAGAGGAAACCAATGCAGACAGTCTCGTAAAAAAATACGAGCTTTTCGGCGACGACCCTAAAAGCCTGTACATGCTGGACAGCGAACTGGGCGGGCGGGTATACGCTGCACCATCGCTGGTTTTATAGAACTGTAACCAAGTAAAAAACGTTGCTGTGAACGAAACGAACAGTAACGAATAAATGACAAATAAAATGTTAAAATTCAAATTATGAATTGACAAGAAGCGGTCATTTATGGTATAAATATCTAGTGACCGCTTTTAGTTGTAAAAGCTGTAGGGGATTGGTCAAATGGTATGACAGGAGTCTCCAAAACTCTTAGCGGGAGTTCGATTCTCTCATCCCCTGTTTTATGTTGCATTTGATGATGCTCGGAAGCCTTGATTTTACTGGCTTTGCGGGCATTTTCATTTTTCGCAATTTTTCCGTTCTAAAAATCTTAATCAAAAACTTAATCAAACCCCAATCGCCTTGGAAATCTGGCTTTCTTTGTACTTTTGATTTTGTGTCGAATAGTAGTAATAATCCTTTGTTGTCTTGATATCCGTATGCCCCATTTGAGAACGAATAATCGCTTCTTCTACATCTGCATCAATTAATTTGCTCGCATATGTTTTTCTGATTTTGTGTGTAGACCGTTCTGGTATCCCCACCTCTCTACAGGCTTTATACAAATGATAATTGAAACGTGTGCTATTTATTCTCTTTCCATCCTTCATAAACAGATATTCCCCGAATGGGTTTAACAATCGGATTCTTTTCAGGATTGCCCTTGTATGCTCAGGAATAACAATGACTCTCTCTTCTGCTCCCATTTTCAGACTGTCCTTTATATCAAAAACGGTCTTATTTGTATCTGGATCTTTATAATAAATTTCAGTAGAATTTATTACTATTCCCTTTGCGGTAATGTTCTCTGCCCTCAATACAGACAATTCCCCCCCCACACGCATACCTGTTTCAAATAACAGAAGCAATCCCAGATTATGGACGGTTGGATGCTCTCTAAAATACCTCGTCAATATAGCAACTTCATCATCATTAAACACCTGACCAGCTGGCTTTTTTCTGTTTTTCCTGAAAATATTGTTAGAGAGCTGTAAATCACTGAAAAATGTACTGATACTTAATTCTGTCATTTTATACATTTTGGCATATTTGAACACGCCAATTATCAATGTTTGCAATGACGCATAGGATTTCCTTGTTAAATTGTACCTTTTTACCTGAATTATTCACGGCGGTATAAGATCACATAAAATCCGCCATAGTTACCATTTCACCCCTCCCGACACCTCACTCTGTCACAAGATAGCCTAAAAATGGGCAGACTTCTCCTGTGATAGGGGTAAAAGTTTTTTGTGGCTGTCAAGATCCATTAACAGTTGTTATTCCAACTGCAGCTGCAGGTTTCGGATATTTTCCAGCGTCTCATAGAATTCTTTCTTGCAGGGACAACTGCTGCACAGTTTGAAATATTTATATCGTGCTGATTTTACCACTCTTGCAGCTATTTTCAGCAGCTTTAAACGGATGGTATCGATACGTCGTTTTCTCATATTGGCAGCAAGTGCTAATCGCCGAAACCAATTGAACAGATTATAAGCTAATGCATGGACCAGAAGGCGGTTCGCATTTACCAACTTTGAGGAACTGCTTACAGAGGCAAAGTCAAAGCCGCTTTTTCCCTCTTTGATGAAGTTTTCCATTTTGCC
>CATJPU010000180.1 GCA_949742505.1 uncultured Lachnospiraceae bacterium
AACATATATCCTCTGGGAAATACATGGTATTTGACAAATTCCATATCCCGAATGGCCTTATAAGCCGCTTCCTCATCCTCTCCTAACTGCGCCGTCCGAATCAGAGCAATCCGGGCGTAGGGGGTATCTTTCCTGATTTCCCGCAAATCCGGTCCATACAATATAACCTGATTCTCTCCAATCAGGCTGTCGTCCGTTGTAACACAGGTATAATTTACCGCCGGCAGGCCGCCTCCCCCCAGCTCATAGGCGGCGTCCCGCTGCAGTACCAGCTCGCTCACCCCTGCGTCCGGCCATGCTCTCTCTTCCTCATAGTTCCAGACCCCGGGCTTTTGCAGGCTCAGCAGCTCTTTTGTAGAGCGAATCACAGAATCATACAGCTTCATAGCTTCCTCAGAATTGAATATCCCTCAAAGAATCTTTCTTGTCGTGGAACTTATTGAGCCAGGTGTAAATGAATCCCACAAGCTTCATATCCAGATTCAGCATATAAATCGTAAATAACACGCTAAACGATACGCTGATAATCCCGAATAATATTTTCAGTGTTTTTTTCATATTGAACCCCACTTTTTTCGTATCACCCGGACTGTCCGTTAGCCTCTGGCCAGTCCTTTCTTCCTTGCATATTCCGCGGCTCCTAACGCTCCCATTAACTGCGGGTCTATCGGCAAATCAATGACCTTTAGTTTCAGCACATGCTCAATGGCATTCTTTAACCCCGCGTTCTTCGCACAGCCTCCGGTCAGAGTAATTGCTGTCGTAGCCCCAGCCTTTTTCGCCATAACAAAACAGCGCTTTGCCACCGCCATCTGAATCCCTGCCGCTATCTCGTCCATAGGCTTGCCTTCCCCTACCAGCGTAATAACCTCGCTCTCAGCAAATACCGTACACTGAGCGGTAATCGGAATCACATTCTTTGCTGTCAGAGACAGATTCGAGAAATCCGTAAGGGACATTTCAAAGCTTCTCGCCATAGCCTCAAAGAAACGGCCTGTACCTGCGGCACACTTATCATTCATGGCAAAGTTCTTCACCGTTCCGTCCGTATCAATACTAATTCCCTTTACGTCCTGCCCTCCGATATCAATGATTGCCTTTACGTCCGGGTCTGTCACATGAACGCCCATGGCGTGACAGGAAATCTCGGAAATATTCTCGTCTGCAAAGGGCACCTTATTGCGGCCGTATCCCGTTCCAATCAAATAAGATAAATCCTTAGCGCTCTTTAACTCAGGCGCCTGCTCTACCACTTCCTCCATAGACATTTTGGCAGATACCTCCGAATTAATCTTGCTCCGGATTGTAGTATGAGCGGCAAGCTTACCATTTTCATCTATAATCACTGCCTTCGTATAGGTAGAGCCTACGTCGCATCCTCCGAAATATTTCATATTTTTACTCCTTTCCGATGACGCCGTTACCAGGTCACATCATCTTCAAATTCTACCAGAGACGGATCTAACGGCTTCTCCTGAAATACATTGACCATATAGTTATTTACCTTGCTGCGCATATCCCGGCGCGAAACGGTACGCGGGTCCATCAAGTCATGTTCTACCCAAATCAGATGGATGCCCTTCTCTCTGGCCTGCTCGTCAAACAATCCCTGCAGACCGCTCATGGTCTTACAACAGACATGCTGATACATGATGACGATCTCCACATTAAACTCTTCTACCTGCTTCCATAATTCCTCCAGCACATGAACATGGCCGCCGTTGGTGTGTTTACGCATAACCATCCGCTCATAAAGCCTTGCCAAATCCCGAATCGCCTCTTCCTTGTCGTCGGTATTGAGCATCTTGGTAAAATTCAGGCTCTCCATCTCCACCAATACGCCGATTCCCCAGCAGTTCTGCAGCCAGTTAGAGAAATTCGCATAATAGTGCGCCGGGCAGCTCCACACAATCGCCCGGTGACGAATCGGCGCCCGGTATGGATTCATCTTCTTCTCGTAGGCCTTCATCATTATCTTATCCACCCGCTTAAAGGTCTTGCTGGTGCGGGGATTCAAACCGCCGTCCATCTCATAACTCCACTTGCGGAACAATTCGTACGCCGAACCAATCACCTGCGGATAAGGCGTCTTATTTACATCCCACTTGTTCATCTCATAATTTGTCTGCTCATTAAAGCGGCGAATTACTTTAAAATAATGCTCCCAGTCCCAGGTCTCTCCGGTAAGTTCTTCCACCCATTTGATACAGCGTTTCATATCCTCCGCGCCGCAGTCCACCGTATCCTCATCATCATACCGCACAGGCAGCGTAAGCGGATACGTCGGCAGCTTAAAGCGCCGGTCCTGATAAGAAGTCGCCATATCGGAGCCGTCACATGGGGTCGATGTAGAAATAAATCCCAGTCCGCAATGTGGAAGCGCATCCATAATCGCCGCTCCGCACTCAGAAGTAGGCACCGGACAAGTATCCGACGGCAGGCCGAAACTCTCCACCGCATCGATATAGGGAATACACACCAGCTGGTCAATCTCTGATACCATAAATACAGGCATCAACTGATAGGGAATCCCTTCCAGCCCCGGAAATCCCGCCATCATCTGACTCATAGTCATCTCATCAAACAGCAGCAGCTTCTTCCGTATCTTCTGATTATTCCCTAATCGTTCATCCGCCCTCAAAAGCGTAGCAATCGTGTCCGCCCCATAGCGGAACATAGGAAGGAATAATTCATTGGCAATGGTCACATGGGGACCTCTAAGGCCTAAATTATTCCGGTCTGCAAATGCAGGCAGCGCCAGATAAGAGCTGAGCCACCGGTATTCAAACAATCCTTCCGCAATGGATAGCGGATCTTTCATAACCATCCCCATCATCACGCCCCAGGTCTTTAACCAGCCTGCAAAATCTCTCGCAGTCCCCTCCACCCCCTTCCATTCTCTTCTGGTAAATGCAATCTTTCCCGACTGGTACAGCCGTCCTAAGCGCTTCTCTCCGTGCATCACCACGTCAATCCGCTCTTTACCCGACATAGAAGCAAAGGTCTTCGCTTCGTCAGCAATCCGTTCTCCTGTTGCCTTAAAATCCTTCTTAACTTTCCTTCCCACGTCCTTCCAGTCTACCTCTGAAATCAACTCTTTCCAGATCTTCAAATCCTGAGGAACGTTCTTCTTCGCCCATTTCAGATTACTCTTTAACATTGCCGCTGCCTCCTCCCGTTTGGATGCGCTTAATCTCCAAAGATTCTACAAATGCCTGCATCCGGGTGCGGAGCTGGCCGGAAGACCGGGCGTTATAAGGCCGGTCAACAGAAAGCACCGGATGATGATACTCTGTCTGCTGAATATGACTTGCCAGCGCCCGCTCAAAAGCCCAAAAGTCACAGAACTTAATCTGCTCAAAGATAATTCCCTCTGCATGATATTCTCTGGCCAAACGGTCC
>CATJPU010000181.1 GCA_949742505.1 uncultured Lachnospiraceae bacterium
GGCGGATTATTTTGTGACGCCGAAGTCGGGGGAGGAAGTGGAAAGAGCTGTTGCAATCTGTAAGGAGGAAAAGGTGCCTTACTATATTGTGGGAAATGGAAGCAATCTGCTGGTATCCGACGCCGGTTATCGGGGGGCGGTGATTCAGATTTTCAAAGAAATGAGCGGGGTACAGGTAAGTGAGAACCGTATTCAGGCTCAGGCCGGGGCGTCGCTGGCTAAGATTGCGGCTGCGGCGCTGGACGCGGGGCTTGCCGGATTTGAATTTGCAGCCGGGATTCCGGGGACGTTGGGCGGCGCATGTGTGATGAATGCCGGAGCGTATGGCGGAGAGATGAAGGATGTGCTGGTAAATGTTACCGTATTGGATGACGCCGGCAAGGTACGAAGAATTGAGAAGGAGAATTTAGAGCTTGGATACCGTACCAGCGTGATTGCAAAAAAGGGCTATATCGTTCTGGGAGCGGAGATTCAGTTACAGGAAGGAAATCCCGAAGAAATTCGGGAACTCATGAATGAACTCAAGGAGAAACGTGTATCGAAACAGCCTCTGGAGTATCCAAGCGCCGGAAGTACATTCAAACGTCCGGAAGGGTATTTCGCCGGGAAGCTGATTCAGGATGCAGGACTTCGGGGTTTCCGGGTAGGCGGCGCGATGGTGTCGGAAAAGCATTGCGGTTTTGTGATTAACGTAGAAGAAGCTTCGGCTGCGGAGGTTGATTCGCTGATGCGGCAGGTGTCAGAGCGGGTACAGGCGCAGTTTGGCGTGATGCTGGAGCCGGAGGTTAAAAGACTGGGAGACTTTTAGGATGAGATTTGTGATTGTGACCGGCATGTCGGGGGCAGGCAAGAGGTCGGCTCTTAAGATGCTGGAGGATGTAGGATACTTTTGTATGGACAATCTGCCGATTCTGCTTGTGCCGAAACTTGCGGAGCTTCTGGTAGTGCCGAATGCAGAGGTAAATAAGGCGGCTCTGGGAATGGATATCAGAAGCAGCTATGGTTCTGATGATTTGATGCAGGCCCTTGACAAGCTGGACGAGATGGGACTTGCCTATGAGATGCTGTATATGGATGCTTCGGACGAAGTGCTGATTAAACGGTACAAAGAGAGCAGAAGGAATCATCCGCTTGCGGGTGAAGGCAGGGTGGAACAGGGAATCGCAAAAGAGCGAAGAGTGCTTGCACCCCTTAAGAAGCGGGCGGATTATATTCTGGATACCAGCAGACTCCTGATTCGGGAGCTGAAACGGGAGATGAACCATATCTTTGTGGAGAATAAAGAATATAAGAACTTATATGTTACCGTATTGTCTTTTGGGTTCAAGTATGGAATCCCAAGCGACGCGGATTTGGTGTTTGACGTCAGATTTCTTCCCAATCCTTATTATATAGAAGAGCTGAGGTCCCTAAGCGGTAATGATAAGCCTGTACAGGACTACGTGATGGAAAATGATAAAGCGGGGAAGTTTTTGAATATGCTGACAGACATGGTACGTTTTCTTATTCCGAACTCTATTACAGAGGGGAAGACCCAGCTTGTAATCGGTATCGGATGTACCGGAGGAAAGCACCGCTCGGTTACACTGGCGAACGCGCTGTATGATGCGCTGGCAGAGGCGGAATGTGATTATGGAATCAAAATAGAACACAGGGATATCGAAAAGGATGCAATAACAAAGGCAAAGTAGGGATGCGAGATGTCATTTTCGAGTAAGGTTAAGGAAGAATTAGCGGAACAGTTTCCGGGAGGACGGCACTGCCTTCTGGCAGAATTAGCGGCAATCAGCGCGATGTGCGGGACATTTAGAGTGGATGGGGGAGGGGAGGAAATTCTTACCATTCATACGGAAAATGAGGCTGTTGCGAGAAAATGCTTTACATTAGTAGAAAAAACATATAATATAGGGGGTGAAGTTTCTTCGTACACTTCTATTCGGAGCAATCCAGAGACTGGAAGCAGGATGTATTATTTTCTCGCTCAGGGCAGAGGTCTCAAGGCCGTTCGGAATGCGTCGGTACAGGCGGTATGCTGCAAGAGAGCATATCTCAGGGGAGCTTTTTTAGCTTCGGGTTCCGTCAGCGATCCGAGAAAGTCTTATCACTTTGAGATTGTATGCGGGACAGAGGAGATGGCGCAGTATTTGCAGTATCTGATGACAGGCTTTCAGATGGAAGCCAAGATTGTCAGGAGGAAGAAGAGTTACGTTGTATACTTAAAAGACGGCGCCGGAATTGTGGATATGCTGAATGTCATGGAAGCGCATGTGGCATTGATGGAAGTTGAGAATGTTCGGATTCTCAAGGAGATGCGCAATACAGTGAATCGTAAGGTGAACTGTGAGACAGCCAACATTAACAAGACTGTATCTGCCGCGGTAAAGCAGATAGAAGATATTGCTTTTATTCGCGAGAGTATTGGTTTTGACAAGCTTTCGGAAGGACTAAGAGACGTTGCCCTTACACGTCTTGATTATCCGGGGGCGACACTGAAGGAGCTGGGGGAGCTTCTTAATACGCCGGTTGGAAAGTCCGGAGTGAATCACAGGCTTCGGAAGTTAAGTGAAATAGCAGAAAAGTTAAGGGACAATCAGGGAGGGACAGCATGATTAAGAAACCTATCACGTTCAAGTTGAGCGAGGGTCTGGATGCCAGACCGATTGCTTTGTTAGTTCAGGAAGCTAATCAATACGCCAGCACAGTATATATTGAGCTGGAGAATAAGAAGATTAATGCCAAGAGTATTATGGGAATGATGAGCTTGCAGCTTGGCAATGGAGAGAAACTCACAGTTGTTGCTGACGGTGAGGATGAAGAGGATGCAATACAGGGTGTCGAGAATTTTTTGTCGTCTAAGAATTAATACCCAAGGGCGCTCCGTAATGCATAGCCTTCGGGTTGGCGGACTTCGTCCGATAAGGTATACTTTTCAGGCACACTTTAATACATGCCCTGCGGGCTGGAGGACTTCGTCCAATAAAGTTATACATACGAAGAGGCATGAAATATGCCTCTTTTCTTAATCTTATTAGGAAACCGTCCTGTGGGGAACCTTATGAAACAGGCCGGATGGCCATAACGGGACGTTCTTGGGTATAAGATTGAACATATGCGCAGCAGCGCATGAAATAAACAGCGCTTGTGGATATGTTTGAAGATGAAGGCGTTTGAAACAAACTGAAATTTGGCAGCATATTACAGGATAGGAGGCAGCAGAATGAGCAGGATGTTGTTTGTGTATAATCCACGTGCAGGCAAAGGCCTGTTAAGACAGAGTTTATCTGATATTGTGGATATTTTTGTAAAAGCAGGATATGATGTGATGATATATCCCACGCAGGCCTACAGGGATGCTTATCGAAAGATTACAGAATTTGCAGAAGAATATGACCTGGTGGTGTGCAGCGGCGGCGACGGAACCATAGATGAAGTGGTGACAGGAATGATGGGCAGAGAAAGAAAGATTCCGGTAGGATATATTCCGACAGGAACGACGAATGATTTTGCAAATAGTCTGCATATTCCGAAAGATCTGCTGGCGGCGGCTGATAATGCGGTAAATGGAACTGCATTTCCCTGTGACATTGGTCAGTTTAATGACGATGTGTTTGTGTATATAGCAGCTTTTGGATTATTTACCGACGTTTCCTATGAGACCAGACAGGAATTGAAGCACGTACTGGGGCATCTGGCATACATTCTGGAAGGGGCGAAGCGGCTGTTTAATGTACCGTCTTACAAGATAAAGGTAACCCATGACGAGGAAGTAATAGCCGATGAATTTATTTATGGAATGGTAACAAATTCAAGGTCTGTGGGCGGGTTCCGCAACATGATAGGTAAGAATGTTAAGTTTGACGACGGAGAGTTTGAAGTGACCCTTATCCGCAAACCGTCCAATCCTATTGAGCTTCAGGAAATTATAGCGGCCCTTTTGATTGAGCAGGTGGACACAAAACACATGTATACATTTAAGGCAAAACAGATAGCATTTGAGTCAGAAGTAGAGATTCCATGGACGCTGGATGGGGAATATGGGGGATTTCATGATTACGTGGAGATTATCAACCAACAGCAGGCGTTAAAATTGATGGTGCCGGAGGACTGCGTGGAAGAACTGTCTCAAAAATAAGTGCTTACCGTTTTCGGGCCGTAATAAGTATCGAATAAACAGCAACACAGAAGCAAAAACAAAAAAATTAAAAAAATTTAAAAATGTGCTTGCTTATTGTGACATTATTTGCTACAATAAGCAAGCACGAGATAAGTAAGTGATATGGCTCCGTGGTCAAGCGGTCAAGACGCTAGCCTCTCACGCTGGAATCCGGGGTTCGATTCCCCGCGGAGTCACTATAAAGAATTGCTGGTATCCTTTTAGCAGAAGGATTCGGCAATTTTTTTAATGTCAATTTTAGAACTACATATCGCAACATGCCGCTTCTGATTCAGTCCGCGTCCTCTAAGCGGTGTTGAGTCGTCATTTTTTTAACGGAAAGCAAAAAGATTTATTGAGTTTTTTGATAAATTACGCTATAATGTTTTCAGTAAAATATTTTTACAGTATTTGTGAAAAACATTTTAAGGAAAGAAGGTAGGAGTTATGGCATTAGTAACCACAAC
>CATJPU010000182.1 GCA_949742505.1 uncultured Lachnospiraceae bacterium
ATAATTCTCGCCGTCCGCTGCATCTTTTAAATTCTCAATTGTTGAAGGCACAGCGCCGTCATGAAGCAGCTTAAACCAAATTTTCGCATGTTCCTTTTCATTTGCTGCTGTCTCCTCGAAAATATTGGCAATCTGTACATAACCATCCTTCTTAGCCTTCGATGCATAATAAGTATACTTATTTCTTGCCTGTGATTCTCCTGCAAACGCCGCCTGTAAGTTCGCCTCCGTCTTGCTTCCCCTTAACTCCATATCTGTTTCCTCCTTTGTTCCATATAATTAATAATAATTACTATTATTATAACATATTTTTTCTTTCTTTACAAGATTTTGATTGAATTTCTTCTCTTTTTATTATATTTTTAGATAGTAATAAAAGGATTACAGATTATTTATGGGAGGAAATGCAATGTTAACTAATTTCAATTCTATGCTGAAAACTGCTTACGCGCAGAAGAAAGCAATCGGTTCATTTAATTTCTATAACTACGAGACCTTAAAAGGGATCCTGCAAGCCGCGGAGCAGATGAATACTCCGGTTATCGTATCATTTGGGAAGAAATATCTGTCCAATATGTCCTTCGCTGAAGTCAAAGCCATCACCGCTGCCTCTGCAGATCTTTACAAAACAGACGTCTGTCTGCACCTTGACCACTGTGACAGCATGGATATCATTTACCAGGCAATCCGCGCCGGATTTACATCTGTAATGTACGACGGCTCTGCACTTTCCTTTGAAGAGAATACAGCCAATACCGGGCGAATCTGTGAGGTTGCCCATGCAAATAATGTCAGCGTAGAAGCTGAGCTTGGAAGCCTCGCTGCCGGGGAAGCTTCCCATGAAGGTTCCGCCGACGACAAAGAAGTCTATACCAGCCCGGACGCCGCCAGAGAATTTGTGGACAGAACCGGGGTAGACGCTTTGGCCGTGTCCATCGGAACCGTACATGGACTATACAAGGGTACGCCGAATATCCGCACAGATATCCTTCAGGCAATCAATGAAAAACTGCATATGCCTCTGGTGCTTCATGGCGGAAGCGGAACCCCGGAAGAAAAGGTAAAGGAATGTATCTCCAATGGGATTGCAAAGATTAATGTAAATACGGAAATCTCTGATTACACCGTACAGCACACCAGAGCGCTTCTGGAAAAAGAGAATCCGCATCTATCGGTTGTCGCATTGAACCAGATGCGGTATGTGGAAGAGGTTGTCCGGAAATATATGGGAATTTTTGCTAATCAATAATCTCCAAACCATATACGGAGAACTATCAATTTCGCCGATCTGTTCAGTGTTTCATGAATGGGCCACTGCACCCGCCCAAGACACGAATGTCCAGTATGGATAGACGCAAAATGGTAATCATTAACTAAAGGATTTGTGTCCTCCGTCAAATGTTAGTCTGCCATAGTTCGGCATATAAGCATGACATATATGACCTTTTGCCCCCGGAAGGAGAATACACATGAAATTAACCATATTAGGAACAGGTAATGCCGCCGTATCAGAATGCTACAATACATGCTTTGCCATCTCGGAGGGAGAGAAACATTTCCTTGTGGACGCAGGCGGAGGCAACAGAATCCTAAAAGCGCTGAAAGATACCGGCATTCCTCTTGACCGCATCCACGATATATTCGTGACCCATGAGCACGTTGACCATATTCTGGGCATTATCTGGCTAATACGGGTTATCGGCCAGCGCATGAATCAGGGAAAGTACGACGGCGAGCTAACCGTCTACTGCCACAGCGAACTGTCCGAAAAAATACAGGCAATCGCCCTTATGACGATTCAGCAGAAGGTCTGCAGGCATATGGGCGGGCGCATCCGGTTCGATATTGTGGAAAATGGGGACAGCCGGAACATCCTCGGGCGCCCCGTTACATTTTTTGACATTGCCTCAACAAAAGCCAGACAGTTTGGATTTACCATGAAACTTCCTGGCGGCAGGAAATTTACCTGCTTAGGCGACGAGCCTTATAATGAAGTAAATTATGAATATGTAAAGGGAAGCGACTGGCTTCTTCACGAAGCTTT
Organism: uncultured Lachnospiraceae bacterium; assembly: GCA_949742505.1. Classification (GTDB taxonomy): domain Bacteria; phylum Bacillota; class Clostridia; order Lachnospirales; family Lachnospiraceae; genus Claveliimonas. The sequence goes on from CATJPU010000182.1 coordinate 2,045, forward strand.
CTGCCTCTATAGTGAAGCGGATAAATTCAAACCTTATGAAAAACACCACAGTACCGTAAAGGAAGCCTGCCAGCTTGCAGAAAAACTAGGGATTCCCAATCTTCTCCTCTATCATACTGAGGAAACCCATCTACCGGAACGGAAGCGGCTATATACCGAAGAAGGCGCTGCTTTTTACCAGGGTAATCTCTATGTGCCGGATGATTTAGAGCAGTTTGAACTGTAGATAAAACCGGGCTTTAAATAAAAACAGGACTATTGGGAGAGATTATTCCCCAGTAGTCCTTTTTAATATGCGGCAGTTGGTTTGAGTCCAAAAAACTTTTCCAATTCATTGTAATATTCAAAATTCAATCGGTTTTTCGGGCAGGCCAGCAATAAAGTCTTCCCTGTATTCACTGTACCAATATGCATGTCCCATGTAGTAATCACCTTTCCTATTGCAGCATCTAAACAGAGCGTTAATTGCATTAGCCATCTGTCCATCCCCTCGCTCTGCTACTGTCATAATTAGATTTCTCTGTTTTCATAATACTATGTATTCTTTATTTCGTCAAACAGATAGTAAAATAAAAGATTGCAATTATCTGGCTTCATATGCGTATTCTAATGGCTCCTGCCACACGTACGGCATACCGAAGTGAACAATAATCACAATCTTTATACATCTATCCCTTATTCTGCATCTCTACCAGCCGCCTGCCGCAGTAAATCTCACGAAGCTTCGGCTTCTCAATCTTACCGGTAGCATTCCTCGGCACTTCCGCAAATATGTATTTATGAGGACGCTTGTACCTTGGAAGCTTCTTACAAAACAGCTCCAAATCCTCCTGCGTACATTCCGCGCCTTCTTTCACCTCCACAATCGCCGCCGCAATCTCACCCAGACGCTTATCCGGCAGGCCGATTACCGCAACATCTTTGATTGCCTTATGTGCCCGGAGGAAATCTTCAATCTGTACCGGATACAGATTCTCGCCGCCGCTGATAATGACGTCTTTCTTCCGGTCTACCAGAAAGATAAATCCGTCCTCATCCTCCTGCGCCATATCGCCGGTGTAGAGCCAGCCGTCCTTCAGCGATTCTTTCGTCGCCTTTTCATCATGGTAATAACAAGTCATAACGCCCGGTCCTTTCAGAATCAGTTCTCCGACTCCGCCCGGCTCCACATCACAGCCATTCTCATCTACAATCCTTGTCTCCCAGCCATATCCAGCCTTTCCGATTGCCCCAACCTTGTGAATATTTTCCACGCCCAAGTGGACCGCGCCGGGTCCGATAGACTCGCTCAGACCGTAATTAGTGTCATACTGGTGATGCGGGAAATACTCTTTCCAGCGCTTAATCAGACTTGGCGGTACCGGCTGGGCGCCGATATGCATCAGCCTTAACTGGTCAAGCTCGTAATCCTCCAGTTTCATATCGCCTCTGTCCAGCGCATCCAGAATATCCTGCGCCCATGGAACCAAGAGCCACACGATGGTACATTTCTCCTGTGAAATAGCGTCCATAATATACTTCGGCTTCGTACCTTTCAAGAGAACTGCCTTCGAACCGGTCAGGAAACTTCCAAACCAGTGCATCTTCGCTCCCGTATGGTACAGCGGCGGGATACACAGGAAAATGTCATCCCTTGTCTGCCCATGATGATTCTGTTCCACCTTGCAGGAATGCATCAAACTCTCATGGTTATGCAGAATCGCCTTCGGGAACCCGGTGGTTCCGGAAGAAAAATAAATCGCTGCATCATCCTGATCCGTCAGCTTAATATCCGGCGACGAACCGGAACAATTAGCCGTCTGCTGTGCATAACTCTCCGCAAAGGAAGGACATCCGTCGCCCACGAAAAACAGCAGCCTGTTCTTTACAATCAAATCTGCAATTTCTTCCACACGCCCAATAAACTCCGGCCCGAATACCAGCACGTCCGTATCGGACAAATTCACGCAATACTCGATTTCCTCAGCCGAATAACGGAAATTCAACGGCACTGCCAGAGCGCCAGTCTTTAAGATTCCAAAATAGATGGGCAGCCACTCCAGACAGTTCATCAAAAGAATCGCCACCTTATCTCCCTTCTTCACACCCCGGCTCAACAGAAGATTCGCAAATCGGTTTGCCTTCTCGTTAAATACATTCCATGTAATCTCCCTGCGGTAATGAACAAAAGGAGTCGGCTCCATCAGCTCATATTCCTTCCAGGTAATCCGCCTGTCCTCCGGCTGCTGTGGATTGATTTCCACCAGACAGATATCTTCCCCATATTTCTTACAATTTTCTTCTAATATTTCTGTAATCGGCATCTCGCTTTACCCCTTTAACGCTTTTATCCATTGAAGTCCATACTATCACAGAAACCTGGAAAAGTCAATCAGAGTTTCGTAAACAGTAACTTCTATCTATCTTTATTTATACGTGTCTGTTATAATCATCTTAGACGTAATAAATATTGAAGACTGGCGAACAACTACCTCATAGAAATTTCTGCATTCAGTAAAAGAAAGACGGCGATTCATTCATAGCATTAGCACAATTTTATTGTCAATATCATCTTTTCACATTTTCTCACAAGTTGTATGATCTTTTGAATTTCCCCTTTACAAGTTCTAAAACTTCCTGTATCAAAGCGTCTATACAGCCAGAGACATCTCTACTCCGTCATCCGCAGCCGTTCTGTAATGCTCTGCTTCTCTAAATTCTTGAAACAGATATACGGTATCAGCAGCGCCACCCCAATAAGAACCGGCGTACAGATTACAAGGGGAAGCAGTGTGAAATGGAAGGTGGACGCATATCCTCCTTCTGCAATCATCCGCACTACAACGCCTACAACAAAAACGCTTAATACATAGCTGACAACCAGCGTAATTCCTGCGTAATCCAATCCCTCGAAGGCAAGCATCCGCCTAAGCTGTCTCTTTGTCATCCCAACGCTCTGAATCATAGCAAATTCCTTTTTCCGGGAAATGATGGCCGTCACCATGCTGTTTACAAAGTTCAAAACCCCCACCAGCGCGATTATCACGCTAATCGCATAGCCAATCACTGCCGAAGACCGGGTTTCCGCCTCATACTGCCGAATCATGGAGCCGCGGTCTGTAATATTCATTCCTACCGCCTTCGTCTGCTGATACTCCTGCAGCAGTTCATCCGCTTCTTCTAAATGTTCATCCGCCACATTAAAATAATACTTTCTTAAGTTGCTGCCCGGCCACAGTTCGGTATAGATATCTGCCGGAATAATCAACGGTATGTCGAAAGACGGACTCATTCCGCTTGTCATCGGCTGCAAAGGCGACAATACCGCCATAATGGTAAATTCTCTGTCTTCTATCACAACCGTTTCCCCCACTGAATAGGTCGGAAGCTGCTCCTGCGGCTCTACCGACGGTCCAATGGCAAGGGCATACTCCCCTGTGACAAATTTCTCTGCATCATAGGTTCCCGAGAGAACATATGCGTCCCCCGTTGCCGCATCCAGGATAACACCATCCGCCCCATAAATGGTGTGTATCGTTTCCTCTCCCCAAACAGCATGATCAAACCCATGTTTCCAATTGGGGAAATCCGGATAATCTGATTCGAAATCTTCTAATGTTTCCTTGTCGTAAAAGGTCTCCAAATTCTCTCTTGCCCTGACGCTTAAAACCTGGCTGATTTCTCTGGAATACAGGCGTCCCGTCGCTTCCAGACCTTCCAGGCCGGCTATATCCGCAACCAGTTCCGGGCTGATGGTCTGACTTCCCGGATCGTACCCATCCACCCGGGCGTTGGTCGCGTCGTCAATCTGATAATCTGCCACCGCAAGCTCCATTAAATATTTCTCCACATCAAAGCTTGCATTCTTCGCATAGAAGAAACTCATCAGCACCATTCCTAACGTAAGAGAAGTGATTACCAGAATGGTTCTCTTCCTGTTCCTCCAGAGATTCGCCCATGCCATTCCCTGCAAAGCGGCGCCTCTCGTGTTTTTTTTCATTTTCTTCCTGCTTCCGGTATCCGCATCCGTATAACGCAGCGCCTCCACCGGAGACACCCGGCCTGCCAGACGCGCAGGCAGCAGGCAGGAAATCATTACGGTGCAAAGGGCAAATAATCCGGCGCCTGCGAAGATAACCGGATTCGCAGAAACCACAGCGTCTTCTACCTTAGACATCAGAACCGGAACCAGCACGATTCCAAGCGCATAGCCCGCAATCAAACCTATCGGGATTCCGATTACAGACAGAACCCCGCCCTGCCCCATAATCATTTTCCGAATCTGCTTTCTGGTCATCCCAAGGGTTTTTAATTTCCCATAAAACTGAATATCGGAGGCTACAGATATTTGAAATACATTATAAATAATCAAATATCCTGCAATAAATACCAGTATCATCCCTGCGTAGACTGGGAAGTTCTCCATCCGGATACTCTGCTGCACCTCGTCCGCATAAGCCAAGTTTTCCGTAAATTCCAGCTCTGACAGCCCGCAGTCTGCCAGTACCTGATCTGCCCGCTCCTGTATATTGTTCGTATCTGCAAAGGAAATCCCCATCATCTGAAGTCCCAGCGCCTGACCCTTCGCCGGTTCTCCAACGGCGCCGCATCTTTCTCTCACAAAATCTTCGCTGACCCATGCCATACTCGCATAAGAAGAAAGGTTCCCTTCCCAGTATCCGCAGAGCGTAAAGGTATCTGAAGTCTTTTCCTCCGAATCAATATCCTCCCTCCACTCCAGCGTCACTTGCTCTCCCAGTTCAGGCCGGATTCCCAGCCTCTCTATTACCAGCGTATCCAGCGCTATCTCATCTCTGCTCTCCGGCATCCTTCCCGCCTCCGGCCATGCAAAGGCATCTAACGCGTACTGTTCGTCTCCGTAACGGATTTCTACCTGCCGTCCGGCAAGACTTAGATTCTCCGCTAATCCGGCCACAATGCTCCGTCCTCCCGACTTCACGTCCGGGTGGGAAAGAATCTTTTCCGCCTGTTCATCGGTAACTCCCTTGCCGCTTGCGTGGGCTTTTGTCCCAGATTGGTGCAGATACATCTCCGTCATGTTATTCCCCATGCTCTGGGCCAGCGTAAATAATGTGGTAAACATCATCGCCGTCATAATAATCGCCAGTATCGCCGCCAGGTTCCGCCCCCTATTCTTCTTCAAACTGCGGATTGTCAGCGTCTTTACAATGATTTTCTGCTCTTTGATATCTTTTGCACCGCCTATATCTTCTCTTTCGTTCATATCTCTCCTGTCTCTCATGCTGCCCGTATCCTTTGCACTGCCCTTGCTTCTCCCAACTCTCATACTGCCCATTTCTTTACCGTCCTTATCTCTCCCGTCTCTCATACTGTTCTTATCTCTCATATCTCCCACCGTCCTGCCCGCAAATACTGCCGTCTTCAATCCGGATGCACCGGTCCGCCTGAGCGGCAATCTCCGGATTATGCGTAATCATTACAATGGTTTGGTTAAATTTCCGGCTGGATACTTTTAGCAGTTCGATTACCTCATCGCTGGTTCTGCTGTCCAGATTCCCGGTCGGCTCGTCGGCAAGGATAATCGCCGGTTTGCTGGCAAGCGCCCTTGCAATGGCCACCCTTTGCTGCTGCCCGCCGGATAGGGTATTGGGCATATTATAAAGCTTCTTCTCTAACCCCAGCATGGATACAATCTCATGAATAAATCTCTGATCCGGCTTCTTTCCGTCAAGCTGGATCGGCATGATGATATTTTCATACACATTTAACACAGGAACCAGATTATAATTCTGGAAGATAAATCCGATCCTCTGCCGCCTGAACACCGTTAAATCCTCGTCATTCAGCTTGCCCAGCTCATAATTATCCACCTTCACGCTGCCGGAATCCGGCCTGTCCAAGCCTCCTAACATATTCAATAACGTAGATTTCCCACTGCCGGATGTGCCGATAATTGCGGCAAATTCCCCCTGCTCAATGGTAAGGTCCACCCCATTCAAGGCATTTACAATATTCGGCTCTTTACCATATCTCTTAATCAGATTTGTCGTACTTAAAATACTCATAACAGATTCCCCTTTTCATATATTTTGTCTTAAAACAGCTTCCTGTCCGGAACCTGTATTTAGTATAAGAAATTAGGAAAATCCTGCCATATAAAATGATTAAACTAACATCGAAACGGCAAAATCTAACAGGAAGGTATTTCGCGTACTAGAGCGTGCCTCTAAATTTATTCCTACAATCTGATGCAAATTGGGACAGCATCTTGCAGAAAGCAAACATCTATAATCAGATAACAGAAATTTAGAATATACCGGAATCTCCCAACGGATTTTTCAGGACATCCGCGCCTTAGCTGAGGAATATCATGTCGCAAAAATCCTATTATTTGGTTCCAGAGCCAGAGGTACGCACCAAGTCAGAAGCGATCTTGACTTAGCCGTGTACGGATGCAGGAATTTCACCAAATTTTATTATGCTATGGAAGAATATGTTTGGACGCTTTTAAAACTAGCTCTGATTAACATGGCTGAAACTATTTCCAAAGAATTGAAGTTAGAGATTGAAAGGAAAGGCGTCATAATTTAAATTACATCCTTCGCATTTTTTAAGACCATCTGCAATATCACTCAACAATTCAAATTTCACCTGTACATCAAGGATTCTCTCTCTTGCATTTTGTAATATTCTCCCATGTTAAATAATATCTATTTCTTCATCCATAAATACCTTTATTCATCAAAAGTTAGCTGATAAACTCATGGAATGGGAATCACTACTTTCAGCACAAATTTCCCGTCTCCTGCCTTCGTCGTACACTGCCCCCCGTACCTTTCGGCTGCGCTCTGAATATTAGCAATCCCAAAACCATGCATCAGCGTATCCTTCTTGCTGGTTCTTTCATATACCGGCGTATCCGGCTGCATATTATTCTCCACCGCAATCACCATCATATCATGGATTCTCGCGGCCTTTACCGTTATCAGCCGCATGCTCTCCGCCATCTTTTCACTTGCCTCTATGGCATTATCCAGCGCATTTCCAAATATGGTGCTGATATCTAACGGCTCCATAAAACCGCCGTCCCCAAAGCGAATCATTTCCTGGAAATCAATATTCCGGCTTCTGGCCGCCCTGATCTTATCCCGAATCACTACGTCCAAAAAATCATTGCCGGTATGGCAGTATGCCTCATATCCCTCTATCTCCTCTTGGAGACTCTCAATCGACCTTCTAATTTCCTGGGAATCCTCTGCCTGAGCCTGCAGTATAAGAAGATGGTTCTTCATGTCATGATACGCTCTCCGTACCCGTTCTTCTTCCTCTGTCTTGTCTTTATAATAAGATAGTTTCGCCTCCAGCTCCCTGGCGCCATATTCCGTCCTTAAGGAATCGCTGATATAGGCCGCCAGACCAACTCCTCCAAAACTGGAAATGATGGATACGATACAGATTGGATATACCACCATGATTTCATCCGGAAGGAAATAAATAATGGTAAAAATCGCCGTAATGGGCGCAAGCATCAGCACGTCCACAATGAGCCACATCCTGAAAGTCAGATTCTGCGCTATCCGCTTCAGATATTTCTGCAAAAGCGCCCATGCAGCCAGCCAGAATATAAGCCTTACCAGCATGGAAATCATAATAAGCAGCGCCTCTGTCAAATACATTTCTCTGGTCCGTCCCTCATCCGGAGCGTCTGTTATCCAAAAATACAGCCTGCTGCCAATATCAGTCATCAGATAATTGACGGCAATCATCGCCGGATAAAATACCAGCACCGCCGTCAGCTTCTCAATAAAACGTCCCCGGAAAAATACCGCCGTATAAAGAAGAAAGCCGACCATCGGAAATAGGAGATTCGGCAGGTCGTTGGAATACACGATTACGACAAAAATCGGCGCTCCCGCAAAGAGCGCCAGTATCCGCAGTAAACTATTCTGCCGCAATGATAAAAAGGAGTGGAGCAGCAGGAAAAACACCAGAACATATCCCGACTGCAGGATATAAGAAATGGCGTCCAGAAAATTTGTCATAACATATCCCCCCAGTATTCGGTCAGCCGCTCCATAAATACCTTTCGTTTCGGCTGGCTGATTGGCAGCGTTTCTCCGGTAATCAACGTGATTTCCAGCTTCTTTACGCCCTTCACGTAAACGAGATTCACCAGGTAACTGCTGTGACACCGGACAAAATGATATGTGGAAAGCTCCTTTTCCATCTCCTTCATGCTTTTATAGCAGATAATATTTTCCTGCTCCGCATGAACCATCAGGTTCCGGTTAAAGGTCTCAATATAGCGCAGCGTATGCAGCAATACCTTATATTTCCCCGAATCATTACTAATGCATATGGATGGGTTCTTCTCCAGACGGCGTCCCGCCAGAAACCGGTCCAGTTCCGATTTCAGCCGTACATATTTGATTGGTTTTATAATATAGTCGATGGCCTGATATTTATAGCCCTCCAGTCCATACTGGGTCAGGGTCGTGAGGAAGATAATCCCCACGTCCCCATCCAGTTTGCGGATACGCTCAGCCGCATGCAGCCCGTCCACCAGCTTCATCTGGATATCCAAAAAGATAAGGTCGATGGTGGTATCGTATTTCTCAATCAAATCCAGACCGTCATAGTATGTGGTTATCTTCATCTCTTCACTGAGCTCTGCGGCACACTGTCTGAGCAGTCCTTTCAAATGACTTACAAACTTTTCCTCATCGTCACAGATTGCTATATGTATCATGTCTTTCTTCTCCATAACAATACTTCCCCAAAAAATCCGCAAGAAAATAGCTCTGTAATCTGTTCTATTCTATCTATATACGCTAATCCTTCTTCCTGTCCGGAATTACGAAAATAAAGATTAAGGAACTGAGTAGCAAAAGCCCCGGATAGAACAGCTTCGGTATCACATCGAAAGCAGACAGCTCGTATCCAAGCTCATTTGCCGCGGACAGCGCCACCAGCATCTGAGCGCCGTAAGGGATCGCCCCCTGGGAAATACAGGAAAAAGTATCCAGTATAGACGCCGCCTTTCTGGGCGTAATTCCGTATTCCTCCGACATCTCGGAAGCAATCGGATTTGCCATCACAATGGCAACCGTATTATTGGCCGTAGCAATGTCCATGGCGCAGACCAGAAGCCCCATGCCAAGCTGCCCGCCCTTCTTGCCTTTGAACACCTTACGGATTGCAGAAAGCAGCGCTTCAAAGCCGCCGTATTCCCGAATCAGCGCGCACATCGCGGATACCAGGATCGCCACCATACAGGTCTCAAACATCCCGGACGCCCCGGAGCCCATATTGCCAATCAGCTCCACCGGAGTTATCTGTCCGGCAGCCAGCATAATGGCCGACCCCGACACAATACCAACCAGCAGTACGACAAACACATTGATTCCTATGACTCCGCCAGTCAGAACCAGCACATAAGGAATAATCTGAACAAGATTGTATTCCTGCGACACAGAACCATTTAACTCAGTGCTCATAGAAAACGCCAGAATCAGCGCCAGCGTTACTAACGCTGCCGGAAGGGCAATCCCGAAGTTCTCCCGAAACTTATCCTTCATGGCGCAGCCCTGTCCGTTACATGCCGCAATCGTAGTGTCAGAGATAAACGACAAATTATCGCCGAACATCGCCCCGCCCATAACGGAACCCACGCACAGCGGCAGACTGAATCCTGACGCGGCGGAAACCGCTGCCGCAATCGGCGTAATCAAGGTAATCGTTCCTACCGAAGTTCCCATCGCCGTCGATACAAAGCAGGCAACCACGAATAATACGGCAACTGCAAACCGCGCAGGAATCAACGACAACATAAAATACGCCACGCTCTCGGCGCTGCTTCTTCCTACCACGCCTACAAACGTACCTGCGACCAGGAAAATCAGCAGCATGGTAATAATATTCTTATCTGCCATACCTTGCGCCATCACCGCAAGCTTATCGTCAAACTCCAATTCCTGGTTCTGTAAGCAGGCCGTCAGAATCGCAGCCAGAAATGCTGTCACAATGGGAATGTTGTAAAACCCCATGGGAATTTTCATCACATATTCAAACAAAATCCCCAACCCCAGATACAGTATCAGGAACACGCCAATCGGCAGCAGCGCCTTTGGATTATTTTTCTTCATAATCGTTACCCTCTCATTCTTTCTCTCATAGTAATCTGCGTTACCGCTCGCTTTATCATAGTATCTAAAATACCGGTCAAGGAGCGTTCACGCACCGCCTCTTATTAATCCGGAAATTTTACTTCCCCATACAGAAATCAGCCTGTCCATCTGAAAAGCAGCATTTGCCGGACTGGTGGATGGAAGCTTTATAATCTCCCGGCCGGTTTTCTCATAGCTGTACTTCATATATAATTCATAAGCCTTCCCGCCGTTTGCATAGATTCCCTGAATCGGCGCTGCGCTCAAGATCCCTGTCAAATCTGTGGGAACCACATTCTTTATGGAGCTGTCGCTGGAGCCAATAATATCGCACTCTGCTATCACATCCCATATGGCGATTCTATGCTTTAACAGAAATCCCATCTTCTCCTGAACAGATGCCGGCACATTGCTTTCTTCCACAAGCGCCGCCAATAATTTCCAAAACCGGTTCTGTGGATGTCCATAATAAAACTGCTGCTCCCTGGACTTTACCGACGGCAGCGTTCCCAGAATCAAGATCCGGGAACTGCCGTCATAAATCGCATCAAATCCATGTCTGATATGCTGATATTCGCCGGCCATAACTAATGACATCCATGCCCGCCGCAGCCACGTCCTTCCTCATGTCCTCCGCATCTGTGACCCTCATGATGATGTTCTCCATGGTGGCTGCACACCGTATCCGGGTCGTAATCCAGCGTTCCGGCAAGAAACTGCTCTACCTTCTCATCCGCATCGCCGGAGCATCCCGGATAAAGCTCAATCCCGGCCTCTGCAAGCGCCGTACGTGCGCCGCCGCCAATTCCGCCGCAGATTAGCATGTCAATTCCTCCCCCAAGTAAGAATCCCGCCAGTGCGCCATGTCCCTGGCCGTTAGTATCTACAATCTCAGAATCCACAACCTTCTTATCCTCTACATGATATACCTTAAATTTCTCCGTATGTCCAAAATGCTGGAACACCTGCCCGTTCTCATAAGTTACTGCAATCTTCATCCGATTTTCCTCTCTTTCTTCATGATTTCTATTGATTCTACAGCGGCAAACCACCGCTGGTCGTCTTACGTTTCCCAGCGGCTGCCTCTGGTACATAGTATAACACAAAAAGAATGACCTTCGTAGCCCCTTTACGCAAGGAGTTCCCTTTCAGAAGATTCAGGCAATAGAACGAATCCGCCATACTCTCCGCCCGACGATGAGATTGTACAGATTATAGAATGCGGGATACAAAATGTGTAAACGGACTTATATTTCTTCCTCATACTTTATCCGCTCCATATCCTCGCTGACATGGCTGGTTTCCGTTTTCCGAATTACCGCGCCATGTTCTGTCAGCGCCGCAAAAGGAGCGAACTGCGCCGCCCGCTCGGACAATGACATCTGCGGATGGTTTTTTGATACATGGCGCGGGAGACGAATAATGTCTGCGTATTGCTCCGCAGCCTGCAAAGCGCTATCCAAAGGCTTACTCTTGCTGTTCTTTTCTTTTTCCATGTTCTTCTCTCCTACAAAATATTTCCACCTGTACGGTTAAGAACTGCCTGCCGTACAAGTAAAAACATTTCTCATAAAATTCAGGCTTTATGTCCGCCAATCTGATTGTTTCGCTCCCTCGCCGTCGCGCCTTCTTCTAAGTTCATGCCCTTCAATATCGCGTTCTTTCCATATTTTTTCTTTATGTCCAGCATGGTCTGCTGGAGCTTACGCTCCCGTTCAAGAGCCTTTTTTTCTTCTTCCTGCTCTCTTTTTAGCGCTTCGTAATCTGTAAATAGATTCATCTGTTCATAGGTTGCCGTCTCCTGTGCCTGCTCCTTTTCTTCTACCACATGATTCGCCGCTATATTGATTCTTCTGACCAGAAGATTCTTATCCACAATCCTGTCGTACAATTCCATTACTGCATGGATAATTACTTTCGTCGAGGCAGTCTTTCTCCCCAGATTAACCGAACCATGCGCATGCTTTGGATGCTTTCTTCCATAATGGTCTATGGTTACTTCTCCTTTGTATGCTCTTTTGATTTCCGAAATTTCCAGACTGCTCCTGTCAAAGCTTACGGTAAGCACCATCTGGTCCGTCACCAGCCCCTTGTCCACCAACTCCAGAACCAGCTGTTCCGTCATTTCCCTGAGCACTAATTTCGCTTTCCGGAAATCATAAGCGCACTGCATCACCTGACCGGAACCCATACTGCTGTTTTCCGGCTTGTATGTCTTAATATCTTCCATCCTGCAGGGTTCAAATCCCCATGCATGGTCAATCAGAAGTTCCGCATTTACCCCAAACATCTTATAAAGCAAATCTTCATTATAATAATCGCCGGCACCTCCCAGCGAACACCGGGCAATATCCCCCATCGTATGGATTCCCTGCGCTTCCAGCCTTTTCGCATAGCCCCTCCCCACACGCCAGAAATCAGTCAGAGGCTTATGGCCCCACAAAAGCCTGCGGTAACTCATCTCATCCAGCTTCGCAATCCGTACCCCATACTTGTCCGGTGGGATATGCTTCGCAACAATATCCATGGCCACTTTACAGAGATACAGATTCGTTCCGATTCCTGCCGTAGACGTAATTCCTGTAGTCTCCAGCACATCCCGGACAATCTTAGCCGCCAGTTCCCTTGCCGTCATCTGATAAGTATTCAGATAATGGGTCACATCCATAAATACTTCGTCAATAGAATACACATGTATATCTTCCGGCGCCACATACTTCAGATAAATATCATAAATACGCCCGCTGTACTCCAGATACAACGCCATTCTCGGCACAGCCGTCACAAAATCCACCTTCAGTTCCGGCATATACTCCAGTTCGATTGCATGAACAGAAGCCCCGGTAAATATCTGCCCCGGAGCCTTTCTCTGCCTTTCCCGATTCACTTCCTTCAGTCTTCGTATCACCTCAAACAGCCTGGGTCTTCCGGGAATCCCATAAGCCTTTAAGGAAGGCGAAACTGCCAGACATATGGTCTTATCCGTACGGCTCTTGTCCGCCACCACAAGATTCGTATTCATTGGGTCCAGTCCCCGCTCGACACATTCTACAGAGGCGTAAAAAGATTTTAAATCAATTGCGATATACGTATACTCCCTGTCCATTCTTCAGCAAACTCCCGCTTACTCTTTTACATTTTCAAGTAATTCTTTCTATTGTTTTCTGGTATATCGTTGCAATAATTCCTTCCATCTTCTGTCTTCTTTCAGAAATTCCAAGCTCTCATCGGCCTGAACAGCTTCCAGAAGATTACTCTTTATCTGCTCCACAAATTCCCCGCTTAGCGTCCGAAACGTCATATGTTCATAAAGCGGTGATTTGGTATAATCCGCAATGCTTTCTACCGATGCCTGCATTCTGCCGATAACGTCTATCGCTGTATCCGCATCCTTCTCCGCTGCCGCCAGTTCCAGTTTCTCGCTAATCTCATTATACTCGCCCATATCATACGCTCTGGCAAGCTCACCCTGCTTTTCTACCAGCAAATGAGCCTTATCCATATTCCCATCTTCCATTACAAGCCTGTAAATATTGTAAAACAGCAGCCTTGCCATCTGATAATTGGAAAACAGCAATTCCTCATACGCCTTGTAAGCCTCGTCTCTTCTTCCTGTCTTACTGTAAAGAGACGCCTGCTTTCTCTTCTTCTCCGGACTCTGGTCAGAAAAATAAGCCAAATACTCCTCCGCCTTCCCGTACTGTTCATTTCTCTCATAATATGCAAACAAGGAGTCTGCAGCCCTGGTACGGACTTCTTCCTCTCCGCTCTCTAATGCTCTGTTATACCACTGAATCATAACCTCCTCATACTGTCCTGACACTTCCACATTTTTCTCAAGGCGATGCACGTCAAGGATCAGCGCAAACTGCCAGAAGAGCTGTCCGCAATTGGGATACAGCCGAAGTTTCTCTTTCGCCCATGTAAAGGCTTCTTCATAAGTCTTCTCTTTCAGCATCACATCCAATTCCTGGACGAGATCCGCAATTTCTTCCGCCGTCAACTCCTCCTGAAAGGCTAAGAGCTCATCAACCGTAATTTCAAGCAGCCTCGCAATCGGCGCAAGCAGCATAATATCCGGATAAGACGCCCCGTTTTCCCACTTATTCACTGCCGGAGCCGTTACACCAAGATAGTTTGCCATTTCTTCCTGCGTCATATTCTTTTCTTTACGATTTTTTCGGATTATCTGTCCAATCTGCATAAAATTCTCCTCCTAAGGTGATTTGCATCGGCCTTTGCTGATTCAAGCATAGCAGAATTACGCTGTTTTTACAACTGAAGCGGCGTTAAATATTGCTTACTATTTTTAACTAATAGTTATGTCGCAGTCCAACCTCAGTCGCAAGCTTCAATCCACTGCATACTTTCCAGATCTTAACAGCTGAACGGACTGGCCGAAAGACCCTGGTTCATCTATCGGCAGGAAAATTCCCTGCCGTTTTTTGAATTTTGGAGATTTCTACCTATGAAAAAATTAAGCATTTTTGTCGATGAAAGCTGCGATTTCGGTGAATACATCACCACTCTCCGCACCGCCTGAAAGTGGGAGAATAAAACGATATCCAAACACGAGATGACGTTCTGGGCAAAGAAAGTGATTTTAGGAAGAACTATCTGAAATGTGTATATCAAAAAGAACACCACTTGCAATCATCGCCAGAAAAAGGATAATTCCAAGACAGGACAGAGATTTCCCAGCCTTCATTCCCGGCGCATGAAAGACTATCTTAATCTGATGTTCCCCCTTACTGACAGCGCACCCCAGGAATGCCTTATTTATCTTCTCTGTAACAGTCCTTTTTCCATCCACAAAGATTTCAAACCCCTTATCATAGGGGATCGAAGTGACAAGATATCCGGTCTCCCGCACCTCTATGCCGCCCTGTATCTGACTTCCCTTTGTCTGCTCCCAGTCAACTTTATAGGGGGACTGATACAACATTTCATCTGTCTCTTTTGCATCTTTCAGCACAGTGGAATCTGCCAGAAAGCATTCCACCTCCGAAATTTCGTAATCTCCCTTCCCAAATTCAAGATATACGTCCGATACTCCCGCTTCCAGCGCTGTCACATAGGTAAATTCGGTATTTCCATTATAATAAATATGATTCTTAGCGCTTAACTTGTTGCGGATTCCGTTCATCCACACAGCCACATCCCGATTTGGATGAAGGTTTTTTATTTGAAACTTTAGAAAGACCAGCTTTCCCTCCGCCGCTTCCTTCTTCTCCTCTGTTCTGTCATAAAAAACCTGCTGCGCAGCCGAATCAGAGCCCTCGCCTGTCTCTATCCGGCATACTGCTCCTGCCTTATGCTCTGCCTGAATATGATATGAGTTCTCTGTTAATTGCCTGATTGTCAGCCCTTCTTCTTTCAATTCCGGCACATAGAAGCCGGCCGGAATTGTAATGGATTCAATCTCCTTTTTCCACTCCATTCCCTTACTCTTACTGCTGCCTACCACCGCGTAATTCATAAGCGCCGTCTGGTTACAGGGAAATTCCAGTTTATCATAGTCCTGCTCTCCAACGATTTTGTTCGTAGCATAAGCAACCGGCGCAGTATCCCCGCTTCGGTACACTGCCTGTTCTTCTTCTCCCTCACATAATTCATATCCTGACGCCGCCATCACCCTTTCATCTTCTGCCTTTCCTACCACATATTTAACTCCCATTAATTTCCGATACAAGGGATTTTCTGACGCCGCCTGCATCAATTCATTGCGGAAAGGCTCTTCCACCCCAAATATTTCCCTTCGGAATTTACTGTAACCGGCGTTACCGGCAGAAGAGTATAAAGAAGAAATCCATTGTCTCATATTCCAGACGCGGTTTAAGTTTGCCGACTTTTCCTCGTCATTACCGCTCTGCTCCAACCGCCAAAATCCATCTTCATTTGTCAGCGACCTCTCAATCAGTTTTCCGAATCCTTCATCCGTTATATGCTCATAACTCCTTACATCCAGCTCTCCCCCAGCGCCGCCGTAGAAAAAACTTCCGCTAAGGAGCAGACAGATAACCGAAGGAATCGTCAAAAACAGCATACTGTCATACCGCCGGTATATGCAGAAACATAACAGAAGCAGGATGCTTTCCGCCAGAATCATATAACGCCTAAACGGTTCTCCGGCCAGCTCATTCCCAAGAAAATAACTTACAAACAGCCAAACGATGGTAAGAAAATATGCTATCATATTCACCCCAAATGGTATTTCTCTGTTTTTCTGCTTTTCCAAATACATTGCCGTCATATAACACAGAAGCGGCAGGAACGGAATCAATACCTTCCCCCGCACATACAAGCCTCCATTGAGAAGCCACTGAAAGAGCGGTATCACAAAGATAAGAAGACAGCCCGCGTGCAGCAGCCTCTGACTCCATTTCCGGTAAAATAACCCTGTAATCAAAATTGTAATCACCATCGTTGTAAGGCCGACTCCATAAGCGCCATGAACCAGACCTTCCAGCGGCAGCTCCGGCAGCAGAAGTTTCCACACACCCATACTTTTCCCAGTCTTTTGCCTCCCCAGTATCGCATAAGCCGTAGGCGCCAGAAGAAATCCGCTCATCAGAATTGCTGCAATCATTGGCGTCAGGAAGCGAATGCCATCTCGTAGAAAAATGCGGATCGCTCTGAATGCTCTCCGGCATCTACGCCTATGGCCTCTTTGTGGACGCATTGTAAAATTACTTTCTGCCATCGGCATATCTTTATCATCTATATACCGGCTCAACCCATACAGCGTCAGTACCATCATACCGCCAATACTAAAATAAAAACTGCTCAGAATCATCAGAAACACACTAACTGTATAAAGTCCTGACCCGCCTTTCTCAAAGTACCGGTCCACGCCAAAAAACGCCATGCACAAAAACGGCATATAGTTCACAAACATTACCTGATGGCAGGATTGAAAGATAATCGGCCCAGCAAGGAGAAACAGTACCGATACCGGCAGGCTGATTTCCCATGAAAATCCTTTTCGGCAAAGCCAGTGATACATCAGAATTACAGATACTATAATTCCGGCTATACTGACAGCCATCAGATAATCTCCCATTTTTATAAAGGGAAGAGCATAGGAAAGTAAATAAATGGGACTGTATAATCCGTAATAGGAAAAATAGTAAATATTCTGCCCGCCTCCTAAATTTCCTGCAAACTCCGGAAACAATTCTCCGGTATCATAGAACCGCTGCCTGAAATAATCCGGCAGTACGCTGTGCTGGCTGAGCCAGTCCACTTTTACACCAAATACGTTCTGACTCCCGGTAAAAATCAGGCAGCATATTATCGTCAGCACGCCAAGAAAGATACAAGGCAGCAGTCTTGTTATCTTATCTGTTTCAACGATTCTTCTCCCGGCTGCTCCTCGTTTTCCTAATCCAGCTCTGATTCTTCCGTCCGTTTTTCCTGCTGTGATACTATTTAAGTTCTTTCCCGCCATATTTTTAATCCTTTTCCCTGATATCCTGCTTCCTGCATTGATTGATTTCAATTCCGTTCACCGTCCTCACTGGAATCCCTCAATATAAAGATAGGCCGATGTTTGGTTTCCAGATAAGTCTTAGAAAGATACTGCCCTACAATCCCTGTACAAAGAAGCTGTACACCGCTGACCATAAATATAATACATGCCAGCGACGGCCATCCCGATACCGGGTCTCCCCATACAAGCGTCCTAACAATAATCAGCACAATCAGCAAAAAAGAAAGCCCGCAAAACAGTACGCCCACAATCGCCGCTAACGACAGCGGCGCTACCGAAAATCCGGTAATTCCTTCCAGTGAATAGCAGAATAATTTCTTCAGCGACCACTTGGTCTCTCCCGCCGAACGCTCCACATTTTCAAATTCCAGCCATTTGGTCCGGAACCCCACCCAACCGAAAATTCCTTTGGAAAACCGGTTATATTCACTCATATCGAGAACTGCATCCACCATCTTACGATTCATCAGGCGGTAATCTCTCGCCCCATTTACAATCTCTGTCTTAGAAATCCTGTTGACAAATTTATAGAAACGCTCCGATAAAAAGGATCGGATTCTTGGCTCGCCTGTTCTGGTACTGCGTTTTGTTGCAACGCTGTCATAATCCTCTTCTCTCAGAATATGGTACATATCCGGCAGCAGGGCAGGCGGGTCCTGCAAATCAACATCCATGACCGCCACGTAATTTCCCTCAGCCGCTTTCAGCCCGGCATAAATCGCCGCTTCTTTACCGAAATTTCTGGAAAAAGATAAGTATCTGCAGCGCGCATCCTTCTGATTCAACTCTTTCATAATCCGAATCGTTCCGTCTAAGGAGCCGTCGTCTACAAAAATCAACTCAAAATCAAGAGTCTTCTTTTCCGCGTTTTGAATCATTGTCTCCATCACCCGGCTCATTTCCCTGTAATAAATTGGAAGAGCCTCCTCCTCATTCCAGCATGGAACTACTACCGATATTTTATCCATCTGTCATCCCTCCTGTTGTCATTTCATTCTCTACTAATTATCCTAAACTCCATATCTTAAGTATTGCCAAAAGTAATTCTAAAGATTTCTTAAGAAAAACACATTATTGCTTAAAATTCTGTATAATTAGGTCTATAATTCTTTACCATTCAGAGAATATCCAGTTTGCTCAGAACATATCAGTACAGGCAGAGATTTTCTGAACGGTAACCTGCAATTTTCGTACGGGAGGTCTTTCACATGGATTCAACAGGGCAGACGAACCACCAGATTTTGGTTGTGGACGATAATCCTGAAATCAGAGAAATTATACAGATACTTTTAAGCAGCGAAGGATATCAGGTGACCGAAGCAGCAAATGGGACTTCGGCCCTTGAGAAGCTGGCGCAAATTTCTTTCGACTTAATCATACTGGATATTATGATGCCGGGCCTGAATGGTTATCAGACCTGTCTGGAAATACGCAAAAATACCAATGCGCCCATTTTATTTTTAAGCGCACGCACAAAGGACAGCGATAAGCTGCTGGGATTCTCCAGCGGAGGCGACGATTATCTTGCCAAGCCATTTTCCTACTCTGAACTGACCGGACGGGTGAAAGCGCTGATTCGCCGTTATCATATCTATCAGGGAGCCGAAGAAGCTGCTTCTCCCGCCCCGCAAATGCATCCCGTCATCCTCCGCTGCCAGGGGCTGGAAATCAACACTGAAACAGAAGAGATTCACAAAGACGGCAGGCTTCTGGAGCTGACCGATACGGAATATGCCATATTAAAGCTCCTGATTGCAAACCGGCGTCAGATCTTCTCAGCCGAACGTCTCTATGAAAGCATCTGGAACGAGCCTTACTATTATGGCGCTAATAATACCATTATGGTACACATTCGGAACCTTCGCCGTAAGATTGAACCAGACCCGAAGAATCCTGTCTTAATAAAAACGATTTGGGGGAAGGGGTATCGCTGTGATTAGATTAAAGAATATGAAAATACGCACCCAGCTTTTTCTGCTCATCTTTGCGGCAGGCCTTTTCTGCTTTCTGTTGTATAATTTTATGTGGAAATATAAGTGGGAAGTCTATGAACTGCTGCAGTCGTCTCCTATCATACGCCAGCATGTATTGCCCGGCCCCAGAGATGATCTCTGGCTGACAATCCGTACCGAAGCGCTAAAATACGATATCCCTGAATCCGAGACTGACAAAGAAGGTAACAAAGCAATCGCGCCTTTTTTTGAACTTGCCGATCCGTATACCGCCGTCTACATTTATGGAATCGAAGACGGATTGTACCGGGCGGGAAGAATCCCTTCCTACTTTGACACAGGCAGTTCCGCCTTCTTTAACAGCCTCTATCAGTGGACAGACGGACTGGGAGAATATGAACAGGATCTTGTTGTAGAATTTAAAAATGGATATGCTCAGGTAATCGTGCGCTTTCTTCATCCGACTTTTTTTGTAACTCCATATTTCTTTTTCTGTTTTGGACTTTGCATTACCGTATTCTTTGTCATTATCCTATTTTTTATCAGCAGGAAAATGAACTCCGTCATTCTTCTGAAACAGAAAATACTTCAGATGGCCGCTGGAGATTTGATTACTCCGGTACCCAAACTAAGGCAGGATGAAATCGGTATTCTGGCCCATGAACTGGATAATCTGCGCGTTGCGCTTCACGAGACCATCACCAAAGAACAGGAAAGCCGCCTTGCAAATCAGGATTTGATTTCCGCCCTTTCCCATGACCTGCGCACGCCGCTTACCATATTAAACGGATATCTGGAAATTGCAAAATTAAACCAGAAGCCGGAAATGCAGGAAGAATACTTAAACCGCTGCCTAAATAAAACCGACGAAATCCGCCAAATGACTGATCGGATTTTTGAATATGCCCTGATATATGAAGAAGCGGAATTACCCGTTCTCTCTGATTTGCCTGTCAGCACCTTATATCGGTATTTGACGGAAAACGCAGACTTTCTCCGTCTGACGGGCTTTCCGGTATCTCTGGAATTGCCGGAAGCACTGACGTCTCCCGGGCAGATTACAGAACCGGGGTCTCAAAACAGCGCTTACTTTGCCGGAGATGAAACCCTGCTTACCAGGATATTCAACAATCTCTTCTCGAATATCATCAAATACGGTTCAAAAAAAGAACCAGTAATCATTACCGGTTCTATAGAGATAAATCACATATCAATCAGTCTTTTCAATATAGTAAAACAGGAATCTTCCGGTATTGAGAGTACACAGATTGGATTAAAAAGCGTCCGTAAAATGACGGAACTTATGGACGGAACATTAGAGACCGAACAACAGAACGCCGAATTTACCGTACGGCTTAAACTTCCGGTTTATTCTGATTCACGCAACGGTTGACAGGAAAACCCTAAACGCTTATATGAAAAGAGCAGCCGTCTTCCTGACAGTGCAAGGCGGCTGAATAAGGCGGTGTGATGGCACCGTCGATTAAAGCGGGCGCAGCAATGACGCAAATAGCGGGTGTTTATGGGTATTTACGAAATGGCGTACTGACGACGCCGCGCCTTTTGACAGATAGGAGTGTTAATAATCATGCATTTAAGACAATATCAGGAATCTGACTGTACAATACTTACGGAACTATTCTACCATACCGTCCACACAGTTAACGCAAAAGACTATTCCAAAGAACAGGTTGATGCATGGGCAGACGGGAACCCCGATTTAACGCAATGGAATGAATCTCTATTATCCCACTATACGATTGTCGCTGAAATCAATGGAATTATTGCGGGATTCGGGGATATTGATAACTCCGGATATCTGGACCGGCTGTATGTTCATCCGGATTATCAGCATCAGGGCATTGCAACTGCTCTCTGCAATGAACTGGAATCCTCTGTAAACGCCGACAGAATTATTACACACGCATCTATTACCGCACGAAGTTTCTTTGAGCATAGAGGTTATAAAGTACTGAAAGAACAGCAGGTGCTGCGGAGGAATATTTTACTGACTAATTATGTTATGGAGCTTGAGCTGAAAATGACGCCGTTACTTTAGAATTACTTCCACTGTTCTGCAATGCTGTACTAGTACTCCAATTTCTAACTGAATGGAGTACTAGAGCGTGTTTGAAAGTTATATTTCCGTTTTCAGCAGAGAATACATCTTCATGTCAATAATTTTCCCATTTTTCACAGCATTGCTTCTCAGTGTACCCTCATACTGGAATCCCGCTTTTTCAAGCACTTTGCAAGACGCTGTATTGTATGCAAAGGGCTCTGCATAAATACGGATAATATCGCTCTTTTCAAAAACATATTCACAAATTTGCGTCACCGCTTCGGTCATTATCCCTTTCCCCCAGTATTCCTCGGCAATATAATATCCCAGCTCGGCAGTCTGTCTATGAATATTTTCCTGACGAAAAACACCAATGCTCCCTGCCGCCTTGCCGTCCACTGTAATAGCAAAAGCGAAAGTTTCATCTTCATCTGCGGAAAGCATGGAAGAAATATAATCCATTCCGTCCTGCTCTGTATAGGGATAGGGCAATCCATCCCGAAGATTATCCTGTATCTTTCTATTAGAGAGGGCCATTGCCAAATCCTTTGCATCTGATAATTTCCATTTTCTTATTTTGCAAGTCATTTATTATCCTCCATTTCTATAGTAAACAAAATTTTATTCCATATAAATGCCATACCTATTCCTAGAGCAAGCAAGAGCTGATTTGATAATCCAAACTTATATAATCTCAACAAAATCAAACAATAAAATTAACCACGCCATATATCAAATGACAGATTGTAAAAATAAAAATCGGAATAATTGCTATTCCATTTTTCCTGTCAATAGAAAAGAATAAAAATGCTAAACATGGCGGAATAGTCAGCCCTAAAATTACAACTGCATTTACTATGCCGTTATAGTAAACTATCCAACTTATAAAATACAACAAACAGCATCCCGCAGAAATAATTATAAAAGGAGTCGCACAAAGCTTTTTGCTTTCTTTATTTCTAAAAATGCACAAAGCTATAACCATCAATACCTGACATACAGAAGCTGCCGCATCGATTATTTCTGTAATTGATTTTGCTCTTAATATATCGTTTGGTGCAGGGATTGCAAACCAAATAAAATTCGGTATCATAATAATTAGGAATAGCAGCAGTCCCCAAATTTCAAAACTTAGCTTGTACTTTTGTAGCATTTAATCATCCCCAAAAACACTGATTTTACAGGACTCTATTTTGAGAACTCCTACTTACATTATGCACAGTGTCGTATATGATGTCAATCTGTTTGTGTTATATATTTCCTCATATACACTATCGACAATTGACATATCCATGGTAAAATAAAGAAAAAAGGGGGCTGATATTATGTTAAAATGTTACGAACAAACGGAGCAGGAATGGGAACAGGCCGCATCGTTACTACCTGCGAATCTGGACTATACGATACGGGAAATACAAAAACCAGACTATCCGTTACTGGATAATTTTCTATATGAAGCAATTTTTGTTCCAGA
>CATJPU010000183.1 GCA_949742505.1 uncultured Lachnospiraceae bacterium
AGCTGTCCCAGATTGCCGAATGCAGATCATGAATATTGTTGGACTTCTGCTGCCAAATCCACAGCATCTCATCCGTACAACTCTTAATCGCAGTCCTCCGAAGCGTCAGCGCCGGAAATTCCTTCGATAAATCATAGCGGTTCACAACTCCGAATCTCTTAACCGTATAAGCGCTGGTTCCGTCCTCCCATACCGGGCGGACCTTCTCGCCTTCGGTACTGGTACCATGCTCGATAATATCCCTGCACATTGTAATAAATATTTCGTCTGCATAACTCATACTTGAATCCTCCAAAAATTCCTTTCCTTCATGCTCTTTCGTACCTCTCTATACCATGGACCTGTCACTTTTTGTCTGGACAGATGTTTTCTCCGCACATTTTTGAAGAATGGAAATAATAGAGCCCGAATGCCATTTCTCCATAGAATCTTTCCTTCCGTAAATCTGGCCCCTCCCCGTACACCAGTATTTCCATATGCTTCATCAGGCGTTACCTCCAGCAAACAGCTTATCAATGATTTCTGAACATACATCCCCAAATTGTCTGTTTCTTACAGTTTGGGGACACCCTCTCATACATCCTATATTGCTTTAGTACATCATTGCATTAATCTTGAAGTAATAATGCTCGATATCCGTGTCAGCTGTGCGTCTGTTAACCGACGGCGTAGTGAGCTACATCTAGGTTAACAGACGTGCAGATGGCGCGGATAGCGAGTGCTTATTACTCAAGAATTAATGCAATGATGTACGAGTCTCCGATACCCCTGATAAATCCGCGAGGACAGCACTCCCTTCAGCACATTCGCCGCGCAGCGTTTCACATCCTCAGCCGCTATCATCCCATCTTCCACAGCCTTCACAATCTCTTTCACCGCCGTCTTATTTCCCGGCATAATCAAATCGTTGCCTGCTTCGATTGCCGACATATGGCTTCCCACGTTCTTACCGGTCGCAAACCAGTCTGTCATGACCAGCCCCTGAAATCCCCACTCATTCCGAAGCACCTTCGTCAATAAATCGTAGCTGTTATTCACATACATGCCGTTTACCTTATTGTAGCTGCTCATAACAGCGCCGGGAGCCGATCTTTTCACCGCAATCTCAAAACCTTTCAGATAAATCTCGCGGAGAGCCCTCTCGCCCACATTCGCATTGGTCTGGTTCCGGTTGTCTTCCTGATTATTGCAGCAAAAATGCTTGAGGGTCGCATAACAGCCCCTGCTCTTCTGTACTCCGCTTGTAATGGCCGCAGCAAAAGTCCCGGAAAGAAGCGGGTCCTCTGAATAATATTCAAAATTTCTCCCGCATAACGGATTCCTGTGAATATTCATTCCCGGCGCCAGCCAGTAGGTTACGCCGTATGCCTTCATCTCTTCGCCCACAGCCCCGCCAACCTGTTCGGCCAGCTCCAGGTTCCAGGTCTGGGCAATCGCAAGCCCTGCCGGAAATGCTGTTGTAAACTGATAAACCAGCGGATGCTTATCCGGATCTGCAAACATTACCTTCTTTATCATTTCCGGAAAATAACCAAACAGCTCCAGATTCGGCTCCACTGCCTTTAATTTCCCGGTCCTGGTCACCGCGGTACGCTGCTGCAGCCTTAATCCCGCCGGTCCGTCTGCAAGAGACACATTGGGAATCCCTTTTTCCAACAGCTTCGCCGTTGTTGAACCTGCCGAACCTGGCGCCTCAAAGAACCGTTTGCCGGACATTCCTTCCCCTACGGTTAAGAACGCCATCTCCTCTAATGATAAACGATCTAAAAATGCATCTGTCTCCGGCGAATGATAGATCTCCGGCGTCTGATAGTTATAAGTCTCACATGGAATATCCTTTTCGCGAATTTTAATCCGGGGGATATCCTCTGCAATTACCTCTTCCGGAAGCAGCGGCGGCTGTATTTCCTTCGTCTCTCCATTTTCGCAGATTCGGCAGTGTCTGGATATTACCGCTTCCCTTTTCAACGTCAGCACAGCCCTTGCTTCCGTATTACGGCTGGAATTTCCTACCCGCACCAGATAATCGCCCTGCTCTAACACCGTCGCCGCGTCCACATAGTAAATCCGCAAACGCCTGACCGCCCATCATGCCCTGCTGCCCGAAAAAGATAACTCCGTTAATCCCTGCAATCTCATCCAGAAAACTCATATCAAGACATCCGCCTGAATTGATAACCACAATCATCGTCTCATATCGCGCCGCACACCTGGCAATGCTGCTTTTCTCGGTCTCAGTAAGGAAATAATCTCCCTGCCCGAACTTCCGGTCCCCTCCTTCTCCCGCCTGTCTGGACACCACGTAAATACAGGTATCCGTATTCGAGGCGGCGATTTCCTCCTCTGTAACCGGCAGTCCGGCAGGCATGGTAAATGGGCTCACAATATTCAGCAGATTTGCCGGATTCAGATGCAGCAGTTTTTCTTTTAATTCCTCTTTGTAATCTTCTTCTGCTCTCTTATAAACAGCCCGGTACTCGTCAATCCATGGCTTGCTTGTCACGGTAAAACCGTTCTTTTCCAAACCTTCCAGAATGGATACCGTATGACGTGCGTTCACTTCTCCGGAACCGGTCCCTCCCTGAATCGTCATATCCGCGCCCGCGCCGTACAAGGCAATCATCCCAGGCTTCAAAGGCAGGCATCCGTCATTTTCAAGCAGTACGATGCCCTCCAAAGCCGCCAGATATGCCTTCTGCCGGTTCGCTTCCTCCAATGGCGTCACCGCATCCGTAAACGCCGCCTTATTCCGCACTTTCATCTTCATACTCAAACACACACCTTTCATACGCATTGATTACTTTAGTATCCAGATATCTGTCGTAACGCTTAAAATCTCTGCCGTAATTTTTGTGCACATGCCCATGCAGAAAATATTTCGGCCTGTACCGCTCCATCAACGTTAAAAATGTCCGGAATCCCCGATGGGGAAGGTCCTTTCCGTCATTGAGTTCAAAGGCAGGAGCATGGGTCACAAGAATATCAAACCCGCCGCGCCTCATAATCTGAAACCACAGTCTCCCGACCCTTAAGCGCATCTGTGATTCCGTATACTGATGCTTTCCTCCATAGTATTCCATAGAACCTCCCAGGCCCATAATCCGTACGCCCTTGTATACAAATATTCTGTCTTCAATACAGATACAGCCTTCCGGCGGTTTCTTCCCGTATTTTACATCGTGATTCCCATGCACGTAAAGAACCGGAATAGAGGTCAGGGTTGTCAGAAAAGACAAATAATCCGCATCCAAATCTCCACAGGAAATAATCAAATCAATTCCTTCAAATTTACTTCTGTCAAAATAATCCCACAGAGCCTTTGACTCCTCATCTGCAATCGCAAGTATTTTCATTCGTCTGTTGTCCCTTCGTCTTTTCCACTCCCTCTTGAAGAACCACCGGCTCTGAGCGTTTCTTAAGCTCCTGGCGTTTTGGTATATCGCCGATGACATTCCCCGCCAGCCATTCCATCTTCACCACTTCTTCCGGAAGCAGACTCTTCCAGGATTCCTTCTGAATCACACCTGTCTGCGAATATAATTCCCCGGCAAAGG
>CATJPU010000184.1 GCA_949742505.1 uncultured Lachnospiraceae bacterium
GACCAGAGTTTGTTATAACCGGACTCTGGTTCGGCAGCTTTTTTGATTTGTTATAAATAAATGGCGCAAACAAAAATAATGAGCGAAGACAGCTTTAGTCATCTTCTTCTTTCTGAATGCTGTAAGTCTGGCGCTTTCTTGCCATTTCATCATTTTCCAGATACTCGTCGTAAGTTGTGATTTTGTCAATCAGTCTGCCGCCCGGCACGATTTCCATAATCCGGTTGGCGGTAGTCTGAACGATCTGGTGATCTCTTGAGGTGAAAAGGATGACGCCCGGGAATTTTATCATGCCGTTATTTAAAGCGGTGATAGACTCCATATCCAGGTGGTTGGTTGGCTCGTCGAAGAGCAGCACATTGGCGCCGGAAATCATCATCTTGGACAAAAGGCATCGGACTTTTTCTCCGCCGGACAGCACCCGGACTTTTTTCACGCCGTCGTCTCCGCCAAAGAGCATCCGCCCAAGAAATCCCCGGACATAGGTGACGTCTTTGTTTTCCGAGTACTGGGTCAGCCATTCTACAATAGTATCGTCATTGTCAAATTCACTGCCGGAATCCTGCGGAAAATAAGCCTGAGAGGTGGTAACGCCCCATTTGTAAGTACCCTCGTCCGGCTCCATTTCACCCATAAGAATCTGGAACAGAA
This sequence comes from uncultured Lachnospiraceae bacterium, assembly GCA_949742505.1. Taxonomy (GTDB): domain Bacteria; phylum Bacillota; class Clostridia; order Lachnospirales; family Lachnospiraceae; genus Claveliimonas. The sequence goes on from CATJPU010000184.1 coordinate 652, forward strand.
CCGTTTTGGCAAGTTCATTACCGCCTACGAAAGCGACTTTATCGTCGTGTCCTAAGGTGAAGCTGATGTTATCGAGAACCTTTTCTCCGTTTATGGATTTGCTGATGCCTTCCACAGTGAGCACTTCATTGCCGATGGACCGGTCGGGAGTAAAGTTGATGTAAGGGTACTTCCGGCTGGAAGGCTGGATGTCGTCTAACTGGATTTTCTCTAAGGCTCTCTTTCTGGAGGTCGCCTGTTTGGACTTAGAAGCGTTGGCGCTGAACCGGGAAATAAATTCCTGCAGTTCTTTAATCTTTTCTTCCTTTTTCTTGTTGGCTTCCTTCATCTGACGGATTAAGAGCTGGCTGGATTCGTACCAGAAGTCATAATTTCCAGCATACAGTTTAATCTTACCATAGTCAATGTCCGCAATCTGGGTACACACTTTATTCAGGAAATACCGATCGTGGGATACGACGATGACGGTATTCTCGAAATTAATCAGAAATTCTTCCAGCCATCCGATAGCGTCTAAGTCCAAATGGTTGGTGGGTTCGTCCAGAAGCAGAATGTCAGGGCTCCCGAATAAAGCCTGGGCAAGCAGTACCTTTACCTTTTCCGGTCCTTCCAGATTCTTCATGCCGGTATCGTGGAGTTCTGTGCCGATACCAAGGCCGTTTAACAGCGATGCTGCCTCGGATTCCGCTTCCCAGCCGTTCATAGCGGCAAATTCGGCCTCTAACTCGCTGGCCCTGATTCCGTCTTCGTTCGTGAAATCTTCTTTGGCATAGACAGCGTCCTTTTCTTTCATAATCTCATAGAGCCTTGCATTTCCCATAATAACTGTATCAAGAACAGTGTACTCGTCATATTTAAAATGATCCTGCTGCAGGAAGGAGAGCCGGTCGCCGGGAGTGAGAATCACTTCGCCGCCGGAGGGCTCTAACTGCCCGGATAATATTTTCAAAAAAGTTGACTTGCCGGCGCCGTTGGCGCCGATCAGGCCATAGCAGTTTCCTTCGGTGAATTTGATATTCACATCCTCGAACAGGGCTTTTTTGCCTACGCGCAGGGTGATATTGCTTGTGCTGATCATATTGTCTTGTCCTCCTTGTGGGGTTTTGAATTATTGTGATTCAATCCGCTGTTTATTGGCCAGCGTCTGAACAGTTTCGATATACCAGACAATCTTATCAAAAAAGAATGGAAATGGCAAGGAATACAGTATATAATAGTTACGTATAACATGCAAAATTAACTGTTCACTCCGTTCACAGGGCAACCTCCCCGGGGTGCGTGAACGGCAGTATGCAAAATCCTTTTTAGGGGTGGAGGAATATAGGATGATGAAAGATGATATTTTAAATTGTACGCAGAACAGGGAGCTGTCCTGGCTGAAGTTTGACCACAGGGTGCTTGAGGAGGCGCAGGATCAGACGGTACCGCTTCTTGAGAGGCTGAAGTTCGTAGCTATTTTTACGAGTAATCTGGATGAGTTCTTTATGATTCGGGTGGGGAGTCTCTTTGACATGGCGGCGACGGACCCGAAGACGGTGGACGCCCGTTCGGGTATGACGCCGATGGAGCAGCTGGATGCGATTTACAGGGCTGTTGCTCCTCTTTACAAGGAAAGGGATAAGACCTATGCGGATATTAAGAAGCAGTTAACGCCTTATGGGGTCTGCAGTCTGAATTTTAAGGAGCTGGAGCAGGGGGAGAAGAAGTATGTGAAGAAGTATTTTAAGGAGCAGATGCTTCCGGTACTTTCCCCTCAGATTGTGGATGCGAACCATCCCTTTCCGCATTTAGTCAATAAGGAGATTTATGTGACGGCGAATTTAAAGCAGAAGAATAAGACCATGCTTGGAATTGTGCCGGTGCCTCAGTATGTGTCGGATATTTTGTATCTTCCGGGACACGATATTCGCTATATTCGGATGGAGAAGGTAATCTTAGAGCATCTGGATCTGGTGTTTCCAAGATATGAGATTTCAGACCGGAATTATATCTGCGTAACCCGGAATGCGGATATTACGCCGGATGATGAAGCGCTGGAAATCAACGATGATTTCCGTTATATGATGAAGAAGACCCTTCACAAGAGAAGAAGGATGGCGGTGGTGCGTTTAGAGACTGCCGAGAAGCTGTCGCCGGAGAATGAGAAATATTTTTGTGAGAAATTTAATATTCGTAAAGAACAGATCTTCCGCACGAAGATGTCCATGAAGTTAGACTATGTGTTTGCGATTGCAGGGAATCTTCCGGACGCTATGAAACGACCGCTGACTTACCGGGCTTTTACACCTCAGGAGTCGAGATTCGTGCAGGAGGGAAGCATTTTCCGGCAGGTGAAGCGCAAAGACCTTCTGTTGTTTTATCCCTTTGAGAGTATGGAGCCCTTCCTGAAATTAATCCGGGAAGCGGCCTATGACCCGAATGTGCTGACCATTAAGATTACTATTTATCGGCTGGCCAAGAAGGCAAGGCTTGTAGAGTATTTATGTGCGGCCGCGGAGAACGGCAAGGAGGTAACGGTTCTGATTGAGCTCAGGGCAAGATTCGACGAGCAGAATAATATTGACTGGTCGGAGCGGTTAGAGGATGCGGGCTGCCGGGTGATTTACGGGTTTGAGGGGTATAAGGTGCATTCTAAGATTTGTCTGATTACCTATCGGAACCGGAATGACATTCAGTATGTTACCCAGATTGGAACCGGAAATTATAATGAAAAGACGGCAACCATGTATACGGATTTGTCCCTGATAACCGGAAATCGGGAAATCGGCGAGGATGCGGCTGCATTTTTCAAGAACATGTCCATCAGTAATCTGGATGGAATTTACCGGCATTTGATTGTGTCTCCGACCAGCTTAAAGCCAAGAGTGCTTGCGCTGATGGATGAGGAGATTGCCAAGGGTCAGTCCGGAAGAATTATTATGAAGATGAATTCTGTTACGGACGTTGATTTCATCGAGAAAGTGTGCGAGGCGTCTCAGGCGGGAGTGAAGATTGATTTGATTGTCCGGGGAATCTGCTGCGTGCTTCCGGGAGTGGAAGGCTATACGGAGCATGTGACGGTTACCAGCATTGTCGGGCGGTATTTGGAGCATCCGAGGATTTTCAGCTTTGGAGTCGGCGAGGAACAGAAGATTTACATCGGTTCGGCGGATATGATGACCCGGAATACGGAGAAGCGCGTGGAGGTTGCATGCCCCATTATGGATAAGCAGGCGAAGCATCAGATTAATCATTATCTGGATGTGATGCTGGCGGATAATTTAAAGGCCCGGGTTCTCAAAAGCGACGGGAATTATGTGAAAAAGGAACAGAGGGAGCCTTTTGTTAATTCTCAGGAACGGTTTATGAGAGAGGCGGTCTTTGCAAGGAAGGCAGCGGAAGGACAGAAGCCCAATCTGCTGAAGAAGTTAAGGCACAGACTAAAAAGATAGTGTAATGACTGGAGAGAGTGTATGGGAAAATCGCTGTATATAGCAGAAAAGCCAAGTGTGGCGCAGGAATTTGCGAAGGCGCTGCACTTGCAGACCAGGCGCGGGGACGGCTATCTGGAGGCAGAGTCCGCCGTTGTTACCTGGTGCGTAGGACATCTGGTTACCATGAGCTATCCAGAAAGCTACGATGAAAAATACAAACGGTGGAGTTTAAAGACTCTGCCGTTTTTGCCGGAGGAATTTAAGTATGAGGTAATTCCAGGGGTGGCGAAACAGTTTAAGATTGTTTCGGGACTCTTAAACCGGCCGGATGTGGATACCATCTATGTGTGTACCGATTCCGGGCGGGAGGGAGAATACATTTACCGTCTTGTGGAGCAGATGGCGGAAGTTCGGGGCAAAAGGAGGCTCCGGGTATGGATTGATTCTCAGACGGAGGAGGAGATTCTAAGGGGAATCCGGGAGGCGAAGGATTTATCAGAATATGATAATCTGTCCGCTTCCGCGTATTTGAGGGCCAAAGAGGATTATCTGATGGGAATTAATTTCTCCAGGCTTCTGACGCTGAAATACGGAGACAGTATCTCGAATTATTTGAATAAGAAGTATTCGGTGATTTCCGTAGGGCGGGTAATGACCTGTGTGCTGGGCATGGTGGTCCGCAGAGAGCGGGAGATTCGGGAATTTGTGGAAACGCCGTTTTACAGGGTAATTTGTACGGCTGATGCAGAAGGGCAGTCCTTAGAGGGAGAATGGAGGGCGGCGGAAGGCTCGAAATACTACGCGTCTCCAGCGCTTTACAAGGATAACGGCTTTAAAGAGAAAAAATATGCCAAGGAGCTGATTCATTTTCTGGAGGAAGAAAAGCCTGTGAGGGCGCAGGTGATGAAGGTTGAGAAGAAGAAAGAGAAGAAGAATCCGCCGCTTTTATTTAATCTGGCGGAGCTGCAGAATGAATGCTCGAAACGGTTTAAAATCAGCCCCGACGAAACCCTGCGGATTGTGCAGGAAATGTACGAGAAAAAGCTGGTAACCTATCCCAGAACAGACGCCAGAGTATTGTCCACAGCGGTAGCAAAAGAGATTCACAAGAATTTAAACGGACTGATGAAGTACGGACCGGCGGTGCCGTATCTTCAGGAGATTGTAACATTTGGGAGCCATAAGAACCTTGCGAAGACCAGATATGTCAATGATAAGCAGATTACGGATCACTATGCGATTATTCCTACGGGGCAGGGAGCGTTCAACAGCTTATCAGGGCTTGCCGCACAGGTGTATGACGTGGTTGTCCGGCGGTTCTTAAGCATCTTTTATCCGCCTGCCGTTTACCAGAAGGTATCTGTGATTCTGACGATAAGGGGAGAGCAGTTCTTTGCCGGATTTAAGGTGCTGGCAGAAGAGGGATACCTGAGAGTTGCCGGTATTCCGAAGCCGAAGAAGAGTGAGGGAAACAGCAGGGAAACAGGAGGGAATGAGGAGAAAGAGGCAAATGCAGCGTTATTTGAGGCGCTGAATAAGTTTCGGAAAGGGAAGATTCTGCCCGTTACCGGTTTGGCTGTTAAGGAAGGTAAGACCACGCCGCCGAAGCGGTATAATTCCGGCTCTTTGATTCTTGCAATGGAAAATGCCGGACAGTTGATTGAGGACGAGGAGCTGCGGGCACAGATAAAAGGAAGCGGGATTGGAACCAGCGCTACCAGAGGCGAGATTCTGAAAAAATTATTTCACAACCAGTATCTGGCGCTGAATAAGAAAACACAGGTTGTGACGCCGACTTTAGAGGGGGAGATGATTTTCGATGTGGTGAATCATTCTATTAAGTCACTTCTGAATCCAGAGCTTACCGCAAGTTGGGAGAAGGGACTTACTTATGTGGCGGAGGGAGAGATTACGTCCGCGGAATACATGAAGAAGTTAGAAGGATTTATCTGGTCCAGAACCAGAGGGGTGCTTGGGCTAAGTAATCAGTATGAGCTGCGGGGATGTTATGATAAAGCGGCAGAATTTTATAAGAAAGGAAAGAAATAAGATGAGAAATGAATTGACGGTGAAAGAACTTTATACACTGGAGGAGACGATTGCGAAGGACGTCTTCGAGGGAATAACCTATCCATGGGAGGCGCTTCCGAAAATCGGTGCGTTTATCAAAGAACTTGGAGAGAGGCTGCCGGAAGACGAGTATGAGAAGAAGGGGGAAGATGTGTGGATTGCAAAATCCGCCAAAGTATTTCCCTCTGCTTATATTCATGGACCGGCTATCATTGGAAAGGACGCGGAGGTAAGACACTGTGCGTTTATCCGAGGGAATGCGATAGTGGGAGAGGGCGCTGTGGTAGGCAATTCTACAGAGCTTAAGAATGTGATTCTGTTTAATAAGGTGCAGGTGCCTCATTATAATTATGTGGGAGATTCTATCCTGGGTTATAAGGCACATATGGGGGCCGGCTCCATTACTTCTAATGTGAAATCTGATAAAAAGCTGGTGGTAGTGAAGACTCAGGAAGAAAATATTGAGACTGGAATCAAGAAATTTGGAGCGATGCTGGGAGACGAAGTGGAGGTTGGCTGCGGAACTGTGCTGAATCCGGGAAGCGTTGTGGGGGCTCGCAGCAATATTTACCCATTGTCCTCAGTGAGGGGATTCGTTCCGGCGGGGAGTATTTATAAGAAACAGGGGGAAGTGGTGAAGAAACGGTAAAGTTTTCAACTACCTATCATAGTAAAATATACTTATTAGAAAGTTCAGAAAAAGCATGGTGTGCGATTGGCGCTAACAATCTTACAGGCGGTGGGTTATGGACTAATTTTGAAAGCTGTTCTATACAGACATATAGCCTTTCAAATGGAGATGACGAACTAAAGGTCATATATTCTGTTATGGATATGTATACAAATCCTTCATATTTGTGTTCAACTAGAATTCGTTCTGTTGAAGATTTAGAAACCCTGCTTAATTCAAATTATATTTCAAAAGAAGTTGCACAAAAGTTTGATGCTGTCAGTAAACGAACTGTTCAAAAAGCAAGGAAAAAAGAAAATCCATTATTCGGAGTGGAGAAAATTTCCATTCCTACTATAGTTTCTGCACAAAAATTTCACAAACCATTTGTTAAATCTAAGGAATCAGATATTGATTTTATTATACCTCCTGCCCCGGCATTTACCAATGAACAATTCTGGTTTGAGATGCGAAAGTCCACAGGAGGCTCCAGAAATATTCTTGATTTATCAAAACTTGGACAAATAGAAGCAGGATCAGTAGTTGGAACTCCCTATGAATATACTGATTCAAAATGGATGTACGGTGGTATCAAATGTTTTTGTATAGATCCGGAAGATACTTCTCGGGAAAAAGATATTACTATTAACTATCTGGGTAAAGATTATTACCCTTCGACAATAAAATTTAATCCAAGCAATGGAACTTGGCGAATCCAATTAAAGGGCGCTCCAAATGATCAGTCTGATGAATTGTCAAAATATGGTAGTCGTGGGGATTTTAAGTATAAGATTCTTGTGTTTGAAAAAATTAATACGGAATATTATGTCTTATCGCTTTTAGATGAAAGTGAATTGGAGCGAATAAAAACACTTAGTCGTGTGTGGGCAATAAATGAAAGCGGAGCATTTTCAAAAGCATATGGGATGCTTTAGTCATCAAAGGGATTGAGAAATTTTTAAAATAATTTCTCAATCTCCTGTTTGCTGTAATATTTTGGAAATGATAAAGCAATTTTTCTTAATTGTTGTTCATCTATCATATACAATATTGCTACAAGCGAATCTATTTCGGTGATTATCTCCTTTCTTGTTTTATGTGTATATTTATTTCCTTTTGTGATTCGTATTCCAGGACCGGAAGCGATAAATATCTGATTGTCAAGCAACATTCTTACATTTAAGCCGGCAGTGCCCGTATCGCTAAAAACCATTTGAGTTACTGGAAAATATTTCACGTTTCTTAACGCGGAACCTTTTTGGGCTTTTATATATTTTCCGTCTTCTCCCCATTTTACAACACTGTTATTTAGTCCCTGCCATCTGCAATAGCCTCCGCCGTTGCTTACAATGATCCATTCGGAATCACTAAAATGTTCCCAGAAATAGCCCACCAGTTCTTTTGCATTTCCTGTTGAAGTTCCCTGCATTGGCACTGCAATATCTTTATACAAATTTTTATTTGAACAAATATTATTTAATAGTCTCTTCTCAGAAAAATCATATCCTTTAACGCTATCAATTTCTTTTTGCAAAATATGTATATAGTTATGTTTCTCAATAATTGCTTTTGATTTTTCCTGCAAAGATAATTCATTCAAATTCAGTGTATCTATTATATTGCCAGAATTTTTTTCTTTTCCAATAATCAGTAATGAGACATTTGACTTTTCACCACTCAGATCCTGAAAAGCTCCGGAACCAAGATTGACTATTTTATAAATACGATATTGTGAAGTGATTCGTTCTCTTACTTTTGTAAATGTTTTTAAGTGCATCCAGGAGTTTTGTGAGACAATTCCGCATGTACCGGAAGGTTTTAACATTTTGTAAATAGCGTCAAAAAAGATACGCACATATCACAATTTGCATCGGGATAGTTTTTTTTTTCATAAAATCTTTTTGTTTCGGAAGCATACCTTTAATTGTTGCATAAGGCGGATTTGTCAATACAATATCTGCGTTTCCTAATGCAAAATCAATTCCTGTTTCATTGCCATTCAGTATATTAACAACGATTCGGTTATCTGTTGATAAAGCGCCGCATATATTATCAGGAAGTGATGATTTGTAAATATTAGGGCGTATTTGATCCCATAGTTTAAAAGAAACTTCTTGATTTTCACGACTTAAAATTGCTAATACTTTTAACCTGATATTTACTAATGCTACTTTGGTTATATTACAATCAATATCATATCCATATAACTTCGTCACATTTGTCAGTATCTTTTGTGTTAAATCATTTTCCGAGTCATCATTGTAAGCGTTCATGAACTCTAAACATTCGATAAGAAAATTTCTGCTTCCTACAAATCATCTTTGCGCCATTTATGCGACCCTCTTTGCATAAAGTCTGAATCCGTCTTTTACTGATCTTCCATTTATCTGTAAACTCTTGTATTGATAGATAGTCCATTTGAAGCACTCCCTTTCATAAAATTTTATTAGTCTATGTTGCGAATATTATCAAGCATTTCCTCATCTTTTTCTAAGAAATCATTATAGTCGGCTTAATAAGCTCCTTGTACATTTCCTGATGTTAAATGAATTTTAACTCTTGACATACGCTATATGATGTGCTAACCTACTTAAGAAATGATTTAACGCGTTAAAGCGTAACGGTTTAACGCGTTACGATTCAGGGTGAATACTAAAAAGAAATGACTTGGAGGAATGAGAGATGTCGAAAGAAATGTTATGTGTAATCATGCTGGTTGTGTTTTTTGCAGTAATGATTTATGTAGGTTTCTACTCAAGGAAGCATGCTTCTGATGTAGATGGTTTTGTGCTGGGAGGACGTGGGGTAGGCCCATGGCTGACTGCTTTTGCATTTGGTACCTCGTACTTTTCAGCGGTTATTTTCGTGGGTTATGCAGGCCAGTTTGGCTGGAATTTCGGTCTTGCATCTACCTGGGCGGGACTTGGCAATGCGTTTATCGGCTCCCTTCTGGCATGGAATGTGCTGGGAAGGAGAACCAGAGTCATGACGCAGCATTTGGATGCGAAGACGATGCCGGATTTTTTTGGAAAGAGGTTTGATTCGGTGCCCTTAAAGGTGGCGGCTTCGATTATCGTATTTATCTTTTTGATTCCGTATACGGCTTCTCTCTATAATGGCTTATCCAGTTTATTTGGTCTTGTATTTGATATTCCTTACTGGGTGGTAATCGCTATTATGGCGGTACTGACTGGATTCTATGTAATTTTCGGCGGATATATGGCGACGGCGATTAATGATTTTATTCAGGGAATTATCATGCTATTTGGTATCTGCGCAGTGATTGGAGCAGTGCTGGCTGAGAACGGAGGACTTTTAGAGGCGACAAAATCCCTTGCGGCTATGACGGGCGACGCAGGGTGGCAGGGCGCTTATTCTTCTTTTCTCGGGCCCGATCCACTGGCGCTGTTATTCGTGGTCATGCTGACCTCTCTTGGAACATGGGGGCTACCTCAGATGGTTGGCAAATTCTATGCCATTAAAAGTGAGAAGGATATCCATAAAGGAACTGTAATTTCTACAGTTTTTGCCATTATTGTAGCGGGAGGATGTTACTTTCTCGGTGGTTTTGGGAGATTGTATGGTGATAAGGTAGTTATCAATGAGGCAACGGGAAAACCGCTGTTTGACACGATTGTGCCGACAATGCTTGCTACACTGCCTTCAGTTGTCATTGCGGTTGTCATTGTGCTGGTGCTTTCCGCATCTATGTCCACACTGTCTTCTCTGGTGCTTACTTCCAGTTCCACCTTCACTCTGGATGTGCTTAAACCGGTGACAAAGCAGGAGATGTCCGATAAGAAGCAGGTTTCCATTATGCGGACGTTCATTGTATTCTTCATTCTGGTATCTGCGGTGATTGCAGTCTTTAAAGACGCGCATCCAGAGGTAACATTTATTGCACAGATGATGGGCGTATCCTGGGGAGCTCTGGCGGGAGCATTTCTCGCGCCTTTCCTGTATGGATTGTACTGGAAGAGCGTTACGAAGATATCTGTGGTGGTATGCTTTATCTGGGGATGCTCTGTAGCTGTGCTGCAGCTTGTCGTGACCCTTGCCGGCATTGATGTGACCGGATGGGGCACAGCGCTCGGATATATCTTCAAGTCGTCGATTAACTCAGGTGTTGTGGCGATGGTAGGAGGATTGATCATTGTACCGTTAATCAGTATGGTAACAAAGAAGCAGGATAACGAAGAAATTCGGAATATTTTCTCCTGCTATGACGAAAAAGTTACAATTACAAAGAAATCTTCTCTTCAGGAGTAAAATTTCCTTTTTTTTGCAGGCTGTGGTTGACAATAATCACAGCCTGTTGTATTATGTTCACATAAGAGGAGAAAAAAGGTATTGACATTTGGGATGAACTATACTAATATAGATGCATAGGCGCGAACGCCTGTTCGCAAAAGGAGAATTTAACATGGCAAGTGATAAGAAGAAGACGACAGAAACAGCAACTGACAATAAGAAGAAGGCTTTAGATGCGGCGATTGCGAAGCTGGAGAAGGATTTTGGCAAGGGTACGGTGATGAAGCTGGGAGATCCGGCAGCACAGGTGGCGGTGGAGACTATACCTACGGGTTCTCTGAGCCTGGATCTGGCGCTGGGACTTGGCGGTGTGCCGAGGGGACGTGTGGTGGAAGTCTATGGGCCGGAATCCAGCGGTAAGACGACGGTTACTTTACATATGATAGCAGAGGTACAGAAGAGGGGCGGAATTGCCGGATTTATTGATGCAGAGCATGCCCTGGACCCGGTATATGCGAAGAATATCGGCGTAGATATTGATGAGCTTTATATTTCCCAGCCGGACAGCGGAGACCAGGCGCTGGAGATTACTGAGACGATGGTTCGTTCCGGCGCGATGGATATTATTGTGGTAGACTCTGTTGCGGCGCTTGTGCCAAGGCAGGAGATTGAAGGAGATATGGGAGATTCCCATGTGGGACTGCAGGCGAGACTGATGTCTCAGGCTCTCAGGAAGCTTACCCCTGTAATCAGCAAGTCGAATTGCGTGGTAATATTTATTAATCAGCTCAGGGAGAAGGTAGGCGTGATGTTCGGTAATCCGGAGACGACTACCGGAGGACGCGCGTTGAAGTTCTATGCTTCTGTCCGTATGGATGTAAGGAAGATAGAGACATTGAAGCAGAGCGGAGAGATGGTTGGAAACCGGGTACGGGTTAAGATTGTAAAGAACAAGATTGCTCCGCCGTTTAAGGAAGCGGAATTTGATATTATGTTCGGCAAGGGAATCTCAAGAGAAGGAGATATTCTTGATTTGGCTGCAAATGTGGAGATCGTGAAAAAGAGCGGGGCCTGGTATGCGTATAACGGGGATAAGATTGGTCAGGGAAGAGAGAACGCGAAGCTTTATCTTGCAGGACATCCGGATGTGATGAGTGAGATTGAGGAGAAGGTAAGACAGCACTATCAGGTATCCGGAGTGCCGAAGGAAGAAAGCAAGAGCACAGAAGAGAAGAAGGATATAGAAGAGAAGACGGACACAGAAGACGGGAAGACCACGGAAGCCTTAAAGAAAGGCGCAAAGAAGGGCGCTGATTCATAGATATGACGGTTACAGAGATAAAAGCTATAACAAAGACCCGCTTCCGGGTATATTTGGATGAACAGTTTGCTTTTGTGCTGTACAAGGGCGAGATTTTTCGCTATCATTTGGAAGAAGGCACGGAGCTTTCTGAGAAGGACTATCAGGAGATAAGGCAGACCATCGTTCTAAAGAGGGCGAAGCTTCGGGCAATGCATCTTTTGACCGATATGGACCGGACGGAATATCAGCTGAAGAATAAACTCATTATGGGAGGGTATCCGGAGGATATTGCGGAGCAGGCATTAGAATATGTAAAGTCTTTTGGTTATATCAATGATCGGGAATATGCCAGACGTTTTGCAGAGAACAGGAAGGGGATAAAGAGCAGAAAAGAGTTGTATGCCCTGCTGTCCGGTAAGGGGTTGGATTCCGCTTTGATTGAAGAGGTATTAGAGGAGTGCTGCAGCGGTGAAGATACCGAAACGGCAATTCAGAACCTGCTTCGCAGGAAAAGATTTGATCCGGAACATTCTACAGTGAAAGAGCGGCAGAAGATGTATGCATTTTTGGCAAGAAAAGGGTTCCGGTATGAGGATATCAGCCGCGTTATACAGAGTGAATGGTGAACGGAAAAGGTATCAGGCAGGAGAACCGCTAAGAATGGCGGCGATAGAAAATAAGCCGGTGATCAAAGAATTTTTGTGATGTTCCCCAAACGCAGGAATATTTTTTGTATGACACGAAACTGTAACAGTGCGGCCGCAGGCTGAACTGTTACTTATTTTTGTTTAATTCTTGTAGAATGATTGTATTTTTAAGTTATTTTCGCTATAATTAAAATATACTGAGTTCTAAGGAGACAGGGATATGAAATCGAAAACAAAAGATGAAACAACAAAAATCAGGAGGGGCAGGAGAGGAATTGCAAAGAAACTCGTTGTCGCGATTATGGCGACGATTATCATTATGGTTGCGGCATTGTTATTTATCGTATACAATCGTGTTTCTGAAACTCTTCTGGAAAAAAGTGAGAATTTGCTGAAAGAGACTACTGATAAAGCATTACAAGAAACCAGTGCCTGGATGAACAAGACCTTAACAATGCTGGAGATGCAGCGTGATACAATCGAGTATGAGAATATGGATATTTCCGAGATGACGGATTATATCAAGCACACAGTGAATCAGAATGACGCTTATCCAGCGGGGCTTTACGTGGCTTTGACGGACGGGGAACTGTATCATGCGTCGTTTGTACCCGGGCCGGACTTTAATGCACTGGAGAAGTCCTGGTATCAGGATGGGATTCAATCGGAAGATTTTATTCTGGGAGACGTGTATTTTGATGAGGACAGTCAGTCCTACGTGGTAGGAGCATCCGGAATATTGAAGGATGCGCAGGGAACAACCCGCGGCGTGGCTGCTGCAGACGTGTATCTGGATTCCATATCCGATATTGTTGCAGGCATCCAGCTTGAGAAGACGGGAGGGATTTTTCTTGTAGACACCCGGACGGGGACTATTATTGGACATAAAGACAAGGATCTGACTGGGCGTGTGATGAGCGAGTTTGACGGCGATATGTACGCATATGCCAATGACCAAATCCAAAAGGGGGCGTCAGGTCTGTCTCTTTATGAGGATAATACATACATTCAGGTGGCGCAGGTTCCGAACAGCGACTGGACTGCAGTGGCTTATGTATCCAAAGCCGAAGTGCTAAGTGATTTGGTTACTCTGACCGGAATGATGGGAATGGTATCTGTTCTGGCAGTTATTATTGCGGTGATACTTATTATTATTCTTGTGGGGAGAATTATAGGACGTCCGGTAGCGGAACTGAATCATGTGGCAGCCAGAATTGCAGAGGGAGAGCTGGATCAGACAATCCATCATTCCTCGAATGACGAGCTGGGAGAACTGGCGAATAATTTTGGACGAACAGTAGCGCGTTTGCGGGATTATGTGGCCTATATTAATGAAATTTCAGAGAAGCTGCAGGAAATCGCCGGTGGTAATCTGGATTTCCGGCTTTCTTATGAGTATTTGGGTGAATTTGCGAAGATAAAAGAGTCTTTAGAAGCGATTTCCAGAGCGTTTAATGATACTTTAGGACAGATTAGTGTGGCTGCAAGTCAGGTATCGGAAGGCGCAGGATATGTTTCCGAGGGGGCGCAGACGCTTTCCCTGGGCTCTTCGCAGCAGAACGATGCGGTAGAATTACTGGCGTCTCATATCAATGAAGTGTCAGACGGCATACAGCAGACTGCGAAGGGGGCGAAGAAGGCCAGCCAGATTTCCAAAGAAGTAGGGAGCAGTATTCTGGAAAGCAATGATAAGATGCAGCATATGAATGAAGCGATTCAGAAGATTAGCAGCAAGTCTACCGAGATTCACAGTATTATTAAGACCATTGAGGATATTGCATTCCAGACGAATATCCTGGCCTTGAACGCCGCTGTGGAAGCTGCAAGAGCAGGAGAGGCCGGTAAAGGCTTTGCGGTGGTTGCGGACGAAGTGCGTAATCTTGCCGGTAAGTCTTCAGAGGCAGCGAAGAATACGACGGTTTTGATTGAACAGACGGTAGAAGCTGTAGAAGAAGGAACCGGCGTGGCGAAGGATACGGCGGCGTCCATGATGGCGGTTGTGGCACAGGCGGAAGAAGTGAATGAGCTGATTGAAGGGATTGCGGAATATTCCGCGAAACAGGCAGCGGCTACAGAAGAAGTTATCCGGGGAATTGAGAGAATTTCCGATGTTGTACAGTCCAATATGTCTTCGGCAGAGAAAAGCGCAGCGGCCAGCGAAGAATTGTCAGGACAGGCGAATATGCTTCGGGATTTGGTATCCAAATTCCGATTGAAGAAATAATATGTTTGTGAAACAATTTGAAATTCTGAGGAGAAAGCTTGACTTATTTGTGAAAACAGTATAAACTTTAAATGTTGTATTTGTACAATGAAAACTAAATAAGGAGGTGCTCCTGTGCCAATAGGAATTGTGATTGCTGTAGCCGCAGTGTTAGTCATTGCAGCGGCAATTATCAGTCATTTTGTAACGGTGTCTAATATGAGAAAGAATGCGGAGTCTAAAATTGGGAATGCAGAAAGCAAGGCTCGCGAGATTATTGACGACGCAGTTAAGACGGCTGAGGCAAAGAAGAAGGAATCTCTCTTGGAAATTAAAGAAGAA